>JAVHWE010000436.1:0-15156 GCA_032160285.1 Micromonosporaceae bacterium
CGATCTGCGGGATCTGTTCGGAGGGGATGATCGTGCGATTCTCGTCGCCGATCTTGCCCATCTGGGTCTTGTTGTCGGCGAAGTAGATCGTCGTCGCCTGGTCGCGCTGGGGAAGGTTCTGCGGCAGCGCCACGTCGTCGTAGAAGAACGTGCCACCGACGACGGTGGTACCGGCGATCATGACGACGAGGGCGAACCCCCCGAGGATCCAGTTGCGGCGGCGGGCCCGCTTGCGTCGAGCCCTGGCAGCGGCGGTCGGCGGCGCTCCCATCGGGGGCCGGCGACCGTTGCCCGGCCCTTCGATGATGTCGCCGGGCGAACCGCCCACCGGCGAGCCGACCCGCACGCTGGCCCGACCGACCGTGGCCCGACCGGTCACACCGCCCTGTCCGGGCACCGGGGCCCGGCCCGCGCCGACCCGGGCGCTGCCGGTGGCACCCCCCACCCGGGCGCGGCCGGCCGGAACGCCGGATGCGCCTCTCACGGGTACGCCGCCGATTGAGACTCCACGTGCTGAGGTACGGCTGCCCGGCGTGCCCGGTTCATCCCGACCGGAAATCTGGTCCGGGCGATCAGCACCCGGGGGAGTCGGAATCCGGGCCCGACCCCGCGCGGGGGTGCCCGGGTCACCGTCGTTCATGCGTCCCACCTTGCGGGTTGCGATTGTGACAGTACGGTCGCCACTCGGCCGCGGTGCACTGTGGCGCAGGTCAGGAGCGTCCGATTTGCCGGTTCGGAGAACCTGGCTCCGCTGCGTCGCGGCGGCCTCGACGGCCCCCGGTCGACAGAGCGGGCTGGCGTCACTCGCCAGCCCCCGATCGCCGGCGGGTACGCGGTTGTCCGCCGCTCCGGGCCGGCATCCGGCCACCCGAACCGCCGGCGCCGACGGCCTCGGCGTTCTCGTCCGGTGCCAGCAGACCATCGCGACCGAGCAGGTACTGCTCGATCAGGTGGTTCCAGCCGCAGGCGCGGCAGACCTCGACCACGTACACCTGGAACTCACCGAGCGTCATCGCCAGCACGGGCAGCTCGGCCACCCGGCGGGCCTGTCCGGCCGACTGCTTCAGCTCGTCGCCGTACACGTAGTGAACGTGCGTGAGGTTCTCCCGACGGCAGACCGGACAACTCTCCTCGGTCGGCTCGCCGTGGAACCTGGCCGCGCTCTTGAGGTACGGCGAGGCGTCACACACGTCGTACGTGCCCACCAGGCCGGAATGGACCTCACGCAGCAGGGCTCGGCGCCGAAGCGAGTAGTCGACGAGCTGGCGCTGCGTACGCATGCCGACGAGGGTACTTGGTCCGGCGCTCGAGGGCGACCGCAGTCACTTAGGGTAATCGAGGGCCCACTGCCAGGCGTCGAGGTTGCAGAGAAGTCCACGTCGGCCTACGGTGGCGATGTATCGGTTCGATACATCGCGATGGTGTCCGTACGGCGACGCCGGAATGAAGCTGCCACGCCGGGATGAAGGAGGGTGACGGTGCTCGAATTCGCCATCCTCGGGCTGCTGCACGAGTCGCCGATGCACGGCTACGAGCTGCGCAAACAGCTCACCACGAAACTCGGGGCGTTCCGGGCGGCGATCAGCTACGGCTCGCTGTACCCGACGCTGCGCCGGCTGCAGAGCCTGGGCTGCATCACCGAGGAAGCGGTGCCGGCCGGCGACACCGGGCTGCTGACCAACCGGCGCAGCCGGGTGGTGTACACCATCACCGCCGATGGCAAGGAACGGTTCCAGGAGCTGCTCGGCAGTACCGGGCCGGAGACGTTCGACGACCCCGGTTTCGGCGTGCACTTCGCCTTCTTCGCCCGCGCCGACCAGGACACTCGGCTGCGCATCCTGGAGGGCCGGCGCCGCCGCGTCGAGGAGCGTCGCGAGGGCCTGCGGGACGTGCTGTCCCGGATGGCGGAGCGGCTCGACTCGTACACGCTGGAACTTCAGCGGCACGGCCTCGACGCGTGCGAGCGCGAGGTCCGCTGGCTGGAGGAGCTCATCGCACACGAACGATCCGGGCGTCCCCCTCAGGTGACAGCGCCCACCACCCCCGCCCCCGACTCCGGTCCGCCGGAGCGTTAAGCAGAAGTGAGGAGGCACACGCGATGGGATCCGTCCGCGTTGCCATCGTCGGTGTCGGCAACTGCGCCTCGTCCCTGATTCAGGGCGTGGAGTATTACCACGAGGCCGATCCCGGAGACCGCGTCCCGGGCCTGATGCATGTCCGGTTCGGCGACTACCACATCTCCGACATCGAGTTCGTGGCGGCGTTCGACGTGGACGCGAAGAAGGTCGGCCGCGACCTCGCGGAGGCGATCGTCGCCAGCGAGAACAACACCATCAAGCTCTGCGACGTACCGCCGACCGGCATCACCGTCGCGCGCGGGCCGACCTACGACGGTCTCGGTCAGTACTACCGGGAGACGATCGAGGAGTCCGACGAGACCGCGGTCGACGTGGTCGCCGCGCTGCGCGAGGCGAACGCCGACGTGGTCGTGTCGTACCTGCCGGTCGGTTCGGAGGCGGCGGACAAGTTCTATGCCCAGGCCGCGATCGACGCCGGCTGCGCCTTCGTCAACGCGCTACCCGTCTTCATCGCCTCCGACCCGGTATGGGCGCAGAAGTTCACCGATGCCGGCCTGCCCATCGTCGGCGACGACATCAAGAGCCAGGTCGGCGCGACCATCGTGCACCGGGCGCTGGCGAAGCTGTTCGAGGACCGGGGTGTCGAGCTGCTCCGGACGTACCAGCTCAACTTCGGCGGCAACATGGACTTCATGAACATGCTGGAGCGCACCCGGCTGGTCTCGAAGAAGATCTCCAAGACGCAGTCGGTGACGTCGCAGATCCCGCACGAGATGGAGAAGGCGTCGGTGCACATCGGCCCGTCCGACCACGTGCCGTGGCTCGACGACCGCAAGTGGGCCTACATCCGGCTGGAGGGCCGGTCGTTCGGCGACGTGCCACTCAACGCCGAACTCAAGCTCGAGGTGTGGGACTCGCCGAACTCGGCCGGCGTGATCATCGACGCGGTCCGTGCGGCCAAGATCGCAAAAGACCGGGGTATCGGTGGACCGATCCTCTCGGCGTCGAGCTACTTCATGAAGTCGCCGCCGATCCAGTACAACGACCACGACGCCCACGAGGCGGTCGAGAAGTTCATCCGGGGCGAGATCGAGCGCTGACCGGCTGCGCCTGCGGGCGGCGACGGGGGTAGCCCCGGCGCCGCCCGGCTGTCGCTGTCAGACGGCGAAGTCGCGCTCCACCCGTACCCGCGCCTCCAGCTCCAGCAGGAACCGCTTGCGCGGCAGGCCACCCCCGAAGCCGACCAGGGTGCCGTCGGCCCCGACCACCCGGTGACACGCCACCACCACCGGCAGCGGGTTGCGGTTGCAGGCCACGCCGACCGCCCGCGCCGCCGACGGATCGCCGACCTCGGTGGCGATCTGCCCGTACGTGCGCATCTCGCCGTACGGGATCGAGGCGATCGCCGCCCACACCGCCCGATCGAACGTCGAACCCCCCACGTCGCCGGCCAGCGGCAGGTCGAACTCGGTGCGCCGACCCGCGAGGTACTCCTGAAGCTGCGCCTCGGCCAGGGCCAGGACCGCGTCGTCGGCGCCGGCCGGTAGGCCCCCGTGGGGTCCGAAGTGGACGCGGCAGACGGTACCGTCGCCGGCGGCGACGGACAGCTGACCGATCGGTGTCGAGAACACGGCCCAGCGCATCCGCCCAGTGTGCCTCCCCGACGGCCCGCTGACCGAACCAGCGGCGGTCGGTGACCGGCTCGCGGCGGCCCCCGATCGGCCGGTCGTGTCGCTCGAGGTGGCGCGGCGGGCAACGCCGACCCGTACGCTCGAAGTGTGCCCACCGCAGCCAGCCCCGTGCTGGGTACCGCCACGAACACGCATAACCTACGCGCCGTACTCGCGGTGCCCGGCTTCCGCCGACTGCTCGGGGTCCGTGGCCTCAGCCAGGTCGCCGACGGCCTGTTCCAGGCCGGTCTGGCCGGAAGCGTCCTGTTCAATCCCGAGAAGCGGACCAGCGCGCTCGAGATCGCGACCGGCTTCGCCATTCTGCTGTTGCCGTACTCGCTGGTCGGTCCGTACGTCGGGGTCGTCCTCGACCGGTGGAGCCGGCGGTCGATCATCGTCATGGCAACCGGCCTGCGGGCGGCGTTCGTCCTGCCCACCATCGGGTTCATCTGGTACGGCGCCGACGGTGGACCGTTCATCGCGCTCGCCCTGCTGATCATCGGCCTGAATCGGTTCTTCCTGGCCGGCCTGTCCGCCGCCATTCCGCATGTCGTCGACGACCGGCGGCTGGTCACGGCGAACGCGCTCAGCGGAACGCTCGGCTCGATCTGCTTCTCGCTCGGCCTGGGCGGCGCGGTACTGCTGGTGAAGACCGCGCTGTCGGCGACCCTGCACGGCTACGCGCTGCTGGCCGCCCTCGCCCCGATCGGCTACCTGGCCTCGGCCCTGCTGGCCCGTTGGTCGTTCGGCCGCGACGAACTCGGCCCCGACGACCAGGCCCAGCCCCGCGAGGCGTTCGGGGCGGCCCTGCTGATCACCGCCCAGGGCATGGTCGCCGGGGTCCGGCACCTGGCCAGCCGGCGGGGCGCCGCGTTCGCGATGCTGGCCCAGTCCGCGTTCCGGCTGCTGTACGGGGTGCTGGCGCTCGCCGTCCTGCTGCTGTACCGCCAGTACTTCCATCACTCGCGGGACATGACCAGTTCCATCGGCAGCCTCGGCGTGGTGTTCGCGGCCGGCGGCGCCGGGGTGTTGGCGGCCGCGTTCCTCACCCCGCCGATCACCCGGCGGATCGGCGGCTGGCGGTGGATCGCCGGACTGCTCGGCGGTACCGGCGCCGTGGTCGTGGCGTTCGGCCTGCCCTTCCGCGCCGGACTGCTGATCGTGGCGGTGCTGTTCACCAACCTCGCGACCCAGGGCATCAAGATCGTCGTAGACACCGCCCTCCAGCACGAGTGCGACGACGGGTTCCGCGGTCGCGTCTTCAGCATCAACGACACCTCCTTCAACCTGAGCTTCGTACTCGGCCTGTTCGTCGCCGCGACGGTCCTGCCGGCGGACGGTCACGCGCCGCGGGTACTCCTCACGGTGGCGGCCGGGTACGCGGTGGTCGCCTGCTGGTACGCGGTGGTCGGCGGCCGGTGGGCGCGCACGGCCGGCGACGACATCGCCGGGCCGCACGCCGACGACGTGAGCCATAAGACGCGATGATTTGAGTAGGCTCGTACCTTATGCAGCACCCGACGCCCGGGGTCGACCACGATCCATCCACCGCACCGCCACCGGTACCCAACCGGCGACCGGGTACATCGACCTGGATCCTGGCGACGATGGCGGCGCTGCTGCTCGGAATCGGCGGCATCGGAGGGGCGGTGGCGCTGACCCGCGGGGACTCCCGCCCCCGCGCGGCGGCCACGCCGGTCCCGCGGGCCGGCGGCGCCCACCCGACCGGCGTGCCCGCGCCCGCCACCACGGCGGTATGCCGGTACCTGCCGAGCTCGGACGTACCGAACGGGGTGCGCCCGGCCACCACGCCGACCAACCGGCCCCACCTGACCAGCCGGCCACAGATCGCGATCACCACCGGTCAGGGCGTCATCGCCGTCGACCTCGCCGCGAACGCCGCCCCGTGCACGGTCAACTCGTTCCTGAGCCTGGTCCACGCCGGCTTCTACAACCACACCCGCTGCCACCGGCTCACCACCGACACGATCTACGTCATCCAGTGCGGCGACCCGGGCAACGACGGGCAGGGCGGTCCGGGTTACCGCTACGACGACGAGAACCTGCCGATCACCCGCAAACCGGCGTACCCGAGGGGCACCGTCGCGATGGCCAACGCCGGCCCCGGTACCAACGGCAGCCAGTTCTTCCTGGTGTACCGCGACAGTGACATCGACCCCAACTACAGCGTCTTCGGTACCGTCACGGCCGGCCTCGACGTGATGGACCGGATCGCGGCCGGCGGTGCGGACGACTCCAACGGACCGGGCGACGGCCACCCCCGCCTCGACGTGACGATCAGCAAGGTCAGCTGGGCCGACTGACGTCGTGCCCGGCCGCCCAGCGCCGCAGCTCCGCGACGGCCTCATCGTGATCGAGCGGTCCGCGTTCGAGCCGGAGCTCCTTCAAAAACCGCCAGGCCTGACCGACCACCGGTCCCGGTGGGATCCCGAGCAGCTCCATGATCGCGTTACCGTCCAGGTCGGGACGGACCTTCGCCAGATCCTCGGCGGCCTGCAACCGATCGATGCGGTCCTCGAGCGCGGCGTAGTCGGCCGCCAGCGTCGCCGCCTTCCGGCGGTTGCGGGTGGTGCAGTCGCTGCGGGTCAACTTGTGCAGCCGCGCCAGCAGCGGACCGGCGTCGGTGACGTAGCGCCGCACCGCCGAGTCGGTCCACTCGCCGCGCCCGTACCCGTAGAACCGCAGGTGCAACGCGACCAGATCGGTAACCTCGGCGGTCACGTCCTTCGGGTACCGCAGGGCCTTCATCCGCTGCTTGGCCAGCCGGGCGCCGACGACCTCATGGTGGTGGAAGCTGACCCGGCCGTCGGCGGAGACCGCCTTGGTCACCGGCTTGCCGACGTCGTGCATGAGGGCCGCCATCCGCAGCACGAAGTCCGGCCCGTCCCCCTCGAGGTCGACCGCGTTACGGATCACGGTGAGCGTGTGCTCGTACACGTCCTTGTGCTGCGCGTGCTCGTCGATCTCCAGTCGCAGCCCGGACAGCTCGGGCAGGAACTCGTCGGCCAGCCCGGTGTCGACCAGCAGCCGCAGCCCGGCGACCGGGTCGGCGCCGCAGAGCAGCTTGGTGAACTCGTCGCGGATCCGCTCGGCGGTGATCCGGCTCAGGTCCGGCGCCATCGCGACCATCGCGGCGCGGACCGCCGGCGCCACCGTGAACCCGAGCTGCGCGGTGAACCGGGCCGCCCGCAGCATCCGCAGTGGATCGTCGGCGAACGACCGCGCCGCCGCACCGGGGGTACGCAGCACCCGACCGGCCAGGTCAGCCACGCCGCCGTACGGATCGGTGAACCGGTGGCCCGGTACCGATACCGCCATCGCGTTGATCGAGAAGTCGCGGCGCACCAGGTCGTCGAGCAGGTTCGTCCCGTACCGCACGATCGGATTGCGGCTGACCCGGTCGTACGCCTCGGCGCGGTACGTGGTGATCTCCACCCGCAGACCGCGCTTCGCGGCGCCGATGGTGCCGAACTCGGCCCCGGTGGTCCAGATCGCGTCCGCCCAGCCGGCCAGCAGTCGCCGGGTGTCGTCGGGGTGGGCGCTGGTCGCGAAGTCGAGGTCGTCGCCGAGGCGGCCGAGCAGGGCGTCCCGCACCGAGCCGCCCACCAGGTGCAGTTCGTACCCGGCGTCGTCGAAGCGGCGCCCCAGCTCGTCGGCGACGGTGGATACGCGCATCAGCTCGGCGACGGCGCTGCGCTGGGCGGCGGTCAGGTCGCGGGTCACGGGCGGCTCGCGGGTGAGGGAGCTGGGAGAGGATGTGTCCGGCATGGGAGGGCCAGCCTATCGGGCGCCGGCGTACCCGCATCCGATATCCCCGGCGGTTGCCCACCGTGGCGAGGTCGTGGGCGCCGGGCACTAGGGTTCTGAAGCATGACCGGCCGGGCCGACTACGGCAACGCGCGAGAGTTCGACCCCGACGCGACCGTCGCGCTGCCGGTCCTCAGGCCCGACCCCACGCGTACCGTCGACCCGCTGCCGACGGTCCTGCTGCCGACGGTCGCCGCACCGGGTGGCGACGTCGGGCGCGACGACAGCGGCGCCGGTCGTCGCGACCCTGGTGGCGACGGCGCCGGTTCGGTGGCCCGTACCAGCGTGACGATGGCGGTCGGTAGCCTGGTCAGTCGGGTGACGGGGCTGCTCCGGACGGTGGCGCTCGCGGCGGCGATCGGCGCGAAGGCGGTGTCCAACGACTACAACGTCGCCAACACGCTGCCCAACATGGTGTACGAACTGCTGCTCGGCGGCGTACTGGCGAGCGTGGTCGTCCCGTTGTTGGTTCGCGCCCGGACCAGGGACGCCGACGCGGGCGAGGCGTACGCCCACCGGCTCCTCACGCTGGCCACGGTGTTCCTCGGCGCGGCGACCCTCATCGCCGTGGCGGCCGCGCCCCTGCTCACCATGGCGATGAGTACCGGCGACACCTCCCCGGCCGACCGGCACCTCACCACCGTGCTGGCCTACCTGCTGCTGCCGGAGATCTTCTTCTACGGCATGGCCGCCCTGCTCGCGGCGATCCTCAATACGCGCCACCACTTCTCCGCGCCGATGTGGACCCCGATCCTCAACAACATCGTCGTGATCGTCACCGCCGGCGTCTTCATCGGGTTGCCGTCGGCGGGTGATCCACCGCGGGTCGACCGGCTGACGGCGATACATGTGCTGGTTCTCGGGGTCGGCACCACGCTCGGCATCGTGGTGCAGGCGGTCGGGCTCGTACCGGCGCTGCGCCGGGTCGGCTTCCGGTGGCGGTGGCGCTGGGACTTCCGGGCACTGCACCTGCCCGAACTCGCCCGCGTCGGCGGTTGGATGCTCGGGTACGTGCTGGTCAGCCAGGTCGGTGTGCTGGTCGCACTCAAGATCGCATGGGCCGCCGCCAACCGGGCCGGTGCGCCCGGGCCGGCGATCTACCTCAACTCGTACCTGGTCTTCATGATGGCCCACGGCATCGTGGCGGTGTCGATCCTGACCGCGCTGATGCCGAGGATGTCGGCCGCGGCGGCCCAGGGCCGGTACGCCGACCTGGCCGAGCAGCTCTCCCTCGGCACCCGGTTGTCGTTGGTGATCCTCGTGCCGGCCACCGCCGCCTACCTGGTTCTCGGCAGGCCGATCGCCATCACGCTCTTCCAGCATGGTAACTACGGTCACCTCGACGCGGTCCGGACCGGCTGGGTGATCGCGGTCGCCGGCCTCGGCCTGGTCCCGTTCGCGATCAGCCAGTTGCAGCTGGGCGCGTTCTACGCGATGCCGGACACCCGGACCCCGGCGCTGGTCAACGTGCCCGTCGTCGCGCTGCGGATCGCGCTGCAGACGCTCGCGCTGGTGGTCGTGCCGGTGGCCGGGGTGGTGGCCGGTCTGATGGGCGGCAACGCCATCTCGTACGGGTTCGGCGCGCTCATCGGGTACTGGCTGCTCCGCAAGCGGATCGGCCGGCTGGGCCTGCGCGCCGTCGCGGTGACGATGGGACGGCTCACGCTCGCCGCCGGCCTGGCCGCGGTACCGGCGGCGCTCCTGGTGTACGGCCTCACCGCCGCGATCGGCGACGGTTGGGCGGCGAGCGCCGTCCAGCTGGTCACCGGCGGCGCGGTCCTGCTCGCCGGGTACGCGGGAATCGCGGTGGCGCTCCGCATCCGCGAGGTGACCGACCTCGGCGGAATGCTCCGTACCCGCCTCGGACGTTGACGGCGATGGTTTTGTAATCGAGCGTCACCGTTCAACTACACACGGTATATGGCGGTTTATCGGATTCGCATGGTAAGAGCGACGGCGGTCGGCTGACGGGCACCCGGCGGGTAAGGTCGGTCTCGACGGTCGTCGGGCCGCCTAGGCTAAGCGATGACCACCCGGCATGCCGCATGCGGCGATCCGACCAGAGGGGGGACGGGTGACCCAGAACGGCGAAGGTCAGGAGGCGCCCGGCGCGGCGCCCCAGCTGCTGACCTTCGGCACCCCCACCGTCGGGGAGGTGCTCGCCGAGCGTTACCAGCTTGCGGAGCACATCAACAACGACACCCACGGCCGGCAGATGTGGCGCGGTGTCGATGTCATCCTGCGCCGTCCGGTCGCCGTCGTCCTCCGCTACCCCGGCGGCGACTCCGCCGGCGAGATGTTGTCGGCCGCGGTCGCGGCCAGCCGCATCGTGCACCCACACCTCGTCGGCGTCTACGACGCGATCGACGAGAACGACCGTGCCTATGTGGTCCGTGAATGGGTCGACGGGGCGTCGCTGCGGGAACTGGTCGCCGACGGTGCCCTCGACTCCGACCGGGCCGCCACCATCGCGTGCGCGATCGCCGACGCGATCGCCGCGATCCACGCGTCCGGCATGGCACACGGCAACATCCACCCGGGTACCGTGCTGATCGCCGGCGACGGTCGGGTGGTCCTCACCGACGCGCGGGCCGACGAGGCGACCACGCCCGAGGCCGACCTCCGCGCCATCGGCGCCGTGCTGTACTGCGCGCTCACCGGCTACTGGCCGCACGCCGAGGTCGGGCCGACACCGGTCCCCGATGCCATCCGCGACGGCGGCGGCCGCCTGCCGGCACCCCGCCAGGTCCGCAACGGCGTGCCGTCCTACCTCGACGAGCTCACCATGGATCTGCTCGACCCGACGCTCGCGGTGCCGACCGCCGACGTTCTCGTCGGCGAGCTGAGCCGCTTCGAGCAGCCGAGCGGCGGCCACCCGCTGTTCGCCGGCGACGAGTCGCTCGGCTTCCAGTCGTTCGACGCCGGGGCTCACCTCTCGGAGGCCCGGCCGCGGGGTAACCGCAAGCTCCTGATCGGCGTCGTCGGCCTGCTGATGATCGCCATCGCCGGTGTCATCGGCGCGGTGCAGATCCTCTCCGACCACAAGGGCGCGCCGAACGATCCAGGCAGCGCCACCACACCGACCCGGGGTACCACCACCGGCCCGGTCGCACTCAAGCTGACCGCCGACCAGGTACGGGCCATCGACTCCCCGACCGGCGACCGCACCGAGCTGGTCAACGCCGACCGCGCCGTGGATGGCAACCCGGCGACGGCCTGGTCGACCCAGTGCTACCGCAACCGCGCCGATTTCGGCGGCCTGAAGAAGGGCATGGGTCTGCTCATCGACCTCGGTGCCCAGAAGCGGGTCGCGTCGGTTCAGGCCAAACTGAGCCAGCGCGGGGCCGCCGTCGAACTGCACGCCGGTAACAAGGATCCCGGTGCCAGCTCGTCGGCGGGTGACGGCGCGATCCTCGACGGGCTGCAGTCGGACTATCCGCAGGTCGGTCAGGCGAGCGCGGACGCCGGCACCACGGCCGCGTTCCCGGGTCCCGCCGATCCGGTGCGGTACCTGATCGTCTGGATCACCAAGCTCCCCCCGGGTACCGGAGGATGCGCCGGCTTCCAGGTCGGCATCCAGGACATCGCGGTCGACGTCCAACCGTAAGCCGGGCCCCAGCTGGCCCCTGACCGGTAGGGTGCAGGCCGTGATGGCGGGCGAAACCGACGCACGTGACCCGCGCGACGACGCGGCGCTGCTGCGCGCCCACGCCGCCGGGGACACGGACGCCTTCGCCGAACTGGTCCGGCGCCACCGCGACCGGCTGTGGGCGGTCGCGCTGCGCACCCTCGGCGAGCGCGAGGAGGCGGCCGACGCGCTCCAGGATGCGCTGCTGTCGGCGTACCGGGCCGCCGGCCGGTTCCGCGGCGAGGCGGCCGTCACCACCTGGCTGCACCGCATCGTCGTCAACTCGTGCCTCGACCGGCTGCGCCGCCGCCAGGCCCGGCCGACCGTACCCCTGCCCGAGGTCGACCGTACCCCGGCGCCGGCGGTCGACCGGGACACCGCCATGGTCGTCCGCGCCGCCCTCGCCCAGCTGCCGATCGACCAACGCGCCGCCCTCGTCCTGGTCGATCTGCAGGGATACTCGGTCGCCGATGCTGCCGGTGTGCTCGGTGTCGCCGAGGGCACGGTGAAGAGCAGATGCGCCCGGGGCCGGGCCAGGTTAGCGGTCCTGCTCGGCCATCTACACCACCCCGACCAACCGGCGGCACCCGATCGGGCGGCACGGAACCCGACGGGGCACGGGGACGTCCCATCGCGGACCGGTCAGGCGACTGGCGCCACACCAGCCGGGAAGGAGGGTGGCTCGTGACCGAGGCGAACTTCGGCGACGTCGATCTCGACCGGCTCGCCGACTATGTCGGCGGGGCGCTCGAGGGTACGCCGGACGAGACCGCCGTCGCCGAGCTGGTGATCACCGATCCGGACTGGACCAGGGCGCATGCGGCGCTGGTCGCCGCGGACGTGCTCGTACGCACGGATCTTGCCGTGGTCGCGGCGCGGTCCGAGCCCATGCCGGCCGACGTGGTGAGCCGCCTGACGGCCGCCCTGGCGGCCGAACCACCCGTCGAACCCGCCGCCGGCGTTGCGGACGCGGGCCCCGGCCGGCCGCACCTGTCGGCCCTTCCCGGCGGTCGGACCGACGCCGCTGCCGAGCGGACCCGCCGACTCCCGCAACGACGCTGGTCGGCAATTGCCGGTGTCGCCGCCGCCGTGATGGTGGTCGGATTCGGCGCCGTCAGCGTCGCGTCCCGCTTCGCCGCCGGAACCGACTCGACCAGCTCGTCGAGTACCGACAGCAAGGCCGGACCGGCGCTCGGGCGGCAGCCGGGCTCCGCCAGCGACACCGCGGCCGGACCGGCCGTGATCAACGCGTCGGGCGTGGACTACGACGCCAGTTCGTTGGCCGCCCTCGCTGCCAGGCCATCCGTGCGGGGGAACGGACTGCGGTCGTCCAACGCCGCCGCCGGCGGGAACCTCGAGGCGGCCTCGCCGGTACCGCAACCGTTCGCGACCGTACCGGAGGCGCTGCGCCCGCTATCCGATCCGGGCACCCGGGGTACCTGCGTGAACGCGATCACGGCCCGGTACGGCGGGACGCCTGTCCTGCTCGACTACGCCCGTTACCAGGGCAGCCCCGCGCTCGTGGTGCTCCTCGACGGAGTCGAAGGAGTGGCCGGTCGGACCAGGGTCGTGGTGGTAGGGCCGTCGTGTGGCGCCGGTACGGTCGGTATCGACGAGCGGTACAGCACCCGGATCGGGTGACCCGGGACACCTGCGTGCGCGGGAATCGACGCTTCGTACGATGACGTTCTGTCCAGCGCAGGCTGGTAAGCCTCCATCCGTTAGGGAGTTTCACGTGGACGACGTCCGTAACGTGATCATTATCGGCTCCGGACCGGCCGGCTACACCGCCGCTGTCTACGCCGCGCGGGCCGACCTCCACCCCCTCGTGATCGAGGGCGCCACCTCCGGTGGGGCGCTCATGACGACGACCGAGGTGGAGAACTTCCCAGGCTTCCCGGACGGAATCCTCGGCCCCGAACTTATGGACAGCATGCGCAAGCAGGCCGAGCGTTTCGGCGCCGAGTTCATCACCGACGACGCCAGCTCCGTCGATCTCACCGGCGACATCAAGATCGCCCGGATTGGCAACACGGAGTACCGATCTCGCGCCGCCATTGTGGCGACCGGCTCCGCCTGGCGGCCGCTGGGCGTGCCCGGCGAGCAGTCCCTGCTGGGCCACGGTGTGTCGTCGTGCGCGACCTGTGACGGCTTCTTCTTCAAGGGAAAGCCCATCGCCGTCGTTGGTGGCGGGGACTCGGCGATGGAGGAGGCGACCTTCCTCACCAAATTCGCCGAATCGGTCACGATCGTCCACCGGCGCGATGAGTTCCGCGCCAGCAAGATCATGGCCGACCGGGCGCTGTCCAACCCGAAAATCAATGTCCGTTGGGACTCCGTGGTGACCCACGTCGTCGACGGCGGCGGCAAGGTTGGCGGCCTGGCCATCCGCAATCAGAAGACCGGCGAGGAGGGCGTCCTCGACGTGTCGGGGATATTCGTCGCGATCGGCCATGACCCGCGCAGCGAACTTTTCCGTGGACAGATAGATCTGGACCCGGACGGGTACATAAAGGTGGCCGCACCCGGTACCGCCACCAACATTGCCGGCGTGTTCGCTGCCGGCGATGTCGTCGACCACACGTACCGTCAGGCCATCACCGCCGCCGGTACCGGTTGCGCCGCCGCCCTCGACGCCGAACGGTACATCGCCGCACTGGAAGACTGAGCCACCAGCTGGCTCGATTGCTGATCAACTATTAGCAGGGAGAAACCGGGATGGGAGCCACCAGGTCGGTCACCGACGCCACCTTCACGAGTGATGTTTTGAAGTCCGACAAACCCGTACTTGTCGACTTTTGGGCGGAGTGGTGCGGGCCGTGCCGCAAGGTCTCACCCGTACTGGAGGAGATCGCCGCCGAACTCGGCGAGAAGATCGAAATAGTCAAGCTCGACATCGACGCCAATCCATCGACAACCACGACCTACCAGGTCATGTCGGTACCCACACTGACGTTGTTCAAGGACGGTCAGCCGGTCAAGCAGATCGTCGGCGCGCACCCGAAGAGCACGGTCCTCCGGATGATCGAATCGGTTCTCTGATCCACGTCACCGGAGCGTCCCGTACCTGACCAGGTACGGGATCGTCGCCCTCACGGGCAGCCCGGTGCGGCCGGTGCCCGAAGCGCGGCCCAGGGCACGGGACGGTACGCTCCGGTGATCCGCTGTACCGGTGGCACCAACGAACGTGGAGGTCGTCGATGCGTCCGATCCGGCGCGGTGACCGTGGCCCGGCGGTGGTGGAGATCCGACTGATCCTCACCGCGTTGGGGCTGCTCGGGGACGGCGACGATGGCGCGGAATATGACGCCGATACCGAAACGGCCGTGCGGATGTTCCAGCAGAGTCGTGGCCTGTCCGTGGACGGGATGGTGGGCGATGAGACCTGGCGCTCGCTCGACGGCGCGAGATGGCGTCTCGGGCAGCGTTCCCTGTACCGGGCCGTGGTCGAACCGCTTGTCGGTGACGACGTGCGGCAACTCCAGGAACGACTCTTGGAGATGGGCTACGACCTCGGTCGCGCCGACAGCGTCTACGGCGGGTACACCGCGGCGGCGGTGGCGCAGTTCCAGCGTGAGGTCGGGCTGGTGCCGGACGGCTCCTGCGGTCCGGCCACCATGAACGCGCTGCGCCGGCTCGGTCGCAAGGTCGTCGGTGGCCGGCCACAGCTGCTCCGCGAAACGGCCGCGTTCCACGCGTCCGGCCCGGCCCTGGTCGGCAAGCGCATCGTGGTCGACCCGGGTCACGGCGGGCCGGACGACCTCGGCAAGGTCGTCCCCGATGGACCGCTGCGCTGGACCGAGGCCGACCTCGCGTTCGACATCGCGCTTCGGCTGGAGGGCCGCCTGGCCGCCGCCGGCATGCGGGTCAACCTGACCAGGGGTCCCAAGCCGGCCGATACCATTACCAACCGGGACCGGGCGAAGCTTGCGAATGAGCTCGACGCCGACCT
>JAVHWE010000445.1:0-2917 GCA_032160285.1 Micromonosporaceae bacterium
TGATCAGGTGGTTCGCGATGTCGGCCGTGAAGGTGCCGGCCGGGGTGGTGGGCGCGATCCCGCAGAGGCCGTCCGAGGCGCCGGGGGTCTTGATCCAGAGCAGCATGTCGTTGGATCCGGTGCCGACCTGCGCGGGGGTCCCGAGCTTGCGCCCGGCCGGGTTGCACCACTCGCCGTTGCTGCCGTTGCCGTTGCGGCTGGTGTCGGCCACGAACTGCTTGGTGTAGCCGTACTTGGCCGACAGGGCCGAGTTCACCGCGGCGGCGTACGCCGTGGACTGCGCGGTCGTGTAGTAGTTCGACACGTTGAGCGAGAAGCCGCGGACGTTCGCGACTCCGGCCTGGTTGAGCCGGTCCGCCATGGTGGCGGCGTCGATCCAGCCCGCGTTGCCCGCGTCGAGGTAGGCCCAGGTGTTCGGGGCCCGGTCGTGGAACTGGCGGGCGGCGAAGTTGAGCATGCCGTTGCGGGCGGCGATCTGGTCGGGGGTCATGCAGCCGAAGTCGCCGAGGGAGTCGGGCTCGATGACGACGATCGCCGGGCGGGTGCCGATCGCGCTGGCGAACGCCGAGATCCAGGTGTCGTAGGCCGCGGCGGTGTCCGCGCCGCCGGCGGAGTGGCCCCCGCAGGCGTCCCGGCCGGGGAGGTTGTAGGCGACGAGGACCGGGAGCTTGTCCGCGTTGTCCGCGCGCCCGACGAAGGATCCGACGGCGGTGCCGATGGTGCCCGACCACGCGCCGAACCACTTGGCGATGGGCTTGCTGCCGATGGCCGACTGGATCCGGGTCGCGCTCGGGTTGGTCCTGTTGGCGCGGACCCAGGTGGCGGGCACGGAGTCCGGATCCGCGAAGAAGCCGCTCGTCAGCGTCACCGGCGTGCGCGGCGGCGGGTACGAGGCGTGCGGCGCGGCGGCGACCGAGGCGGAGGCGCCCGCGACGCTGCTCAGGATCACTCCGGCGGTCAACGGGAGGAGAAGAAGGCGGCGCACGCGTGACTCCCTGCGATGGTGGGGTGGGGACTCCATCACTCGCATCGGTTCCGGGCGGATGTTCCTGAGCGCGCGGCCGTCCTCCGCGCCGGTGGTCCGGCCCAGCCGTTCAGCCGGTATCGGAAAGGGGGTCAGACGGTGAGCGACCAGGAGTCGATGTACCCGGCGTCGCCGCGGAAGCTGTCGGTCACCCGAAGCTGCCAGGTGCCGTTGCGGACCTCGCGGGCGGCGTTGACGATCCCGAAGCCGTCGACGTTGGCGGCGCCGTCGCGGGAGTTCAGCCGCTTGAGCCGGTAGACCGTGCCGTCCGGGGCGACGAGCTCGACCGTGAGGTCACCGCGGTAGGGGTGCTTGATGTGGACGTCCACGCGGGTCCGGGGCAGGGCGTTTCCGGCGCAGCCGGTCACCGAGATCGGGCTGGTCGTGATCCCGGGGTTGGGGATGTCGGTGTCCCGGTTCGTGGCGAACGTGCCGCAGGATCCGTCGCCGGGTGCGGGCTGGCCCTGGCCGCCACCGGCCGGGGGTGCGCCGGGCGCCGGGGTGCCGGGCGCGGGCGCGGGCGCGGACTGCGACGGCGCCGGAGTCGCGGGCTGCGACGGCGGGGTGCTGGGCTGGCCGGGGGTGGGAGTGGCACCCGGGGCTCCGGGCTGTCCCGGATCGGCGGGCGGCGGGACCGCGGTACCCGCACCGGTAAAGAGGAGCGCGTCCGGCGATCCGGCGAGGTCCTGGATCTTGCCGGTGGTGGCGTTGGCGACGAGCTGGTCGCGGACCTGCGCGGGAGTGGCCGTGGGCTCGCTGCCGAGTAACAGCGCGGCGGCGCCCGTGACGTGCGGGGCGGCCATCGAGGTTCCGCTGAGGGTGGCGCGGGCGTCCGGTCCGGCGATCGACGCGGACGTGATGTTCGTGCCCGGGGCGAAGATGTCGACGCACTGGCCGAAGTTGGAGAACCCGGCCCGGGTGTCGCTGGCGTCGACCGCCCCGACCGTGATCGCCTCGGGGGTGCGCGCCGGGGAGGTGTTGCAGGCGTTCTGGGTCTCGTTGCCGGCCGCGATGGAGTAGGTCACGCCCGAGGCGATCGAGGACTGGATCGCCCTGTCGAGCGCCGGATCGATCGGCCCGCCGAGGCTGACGTTCGCCACGGCCGGCTTGACGGCGTTCTGGGTGACCCAGTCGATCCCGGCGATGACCGTGGCGTCCGAGCCGGCGCCGTTGCAGTCCAGCACGCGCACGGCGATGAGGTTGACCTCCTTGGCGACCCCGAAGGTGGTCCCGCCGACGGTTCCGGCGACGTGGGTGCCGTGGCCGTTGCAGTCGTCGGCGTTGCCGTCGTTGTCGACGGTGTCCACGCCGCTCGTGGCGCGGCCGCCGAAGTCGCTGTGGGTGGTCCGGATGCCGGTGTCAATGATGTAGGCGCTGACGCCCTTGCCGGTCCCGGCGAAGTTGTACGCATTGTCGAGGGGCAGGTCGCGCTGGTCGATCCGGTCGATGCCGGGCGAGGGCGGGTTGGCCTGTGTCTGGCTGATCCGGAACGTGTGGTTCTGCTGGACGTAGGCGACACGCTGGTCGGCGGCGAGCCGGCGGGCCTGCGTGCGGGTCATGTTGACCGAGAAGCCGCGCATCGCCGACCGGTACCGGTGCCGCACCCGGCCGCTGAACTTGCGGGCCATGTCGTCGGCGGTGGAGTCGACCGTGCGGGCGTCGAGCGTGGAGGGGCCGTCCTTCAGGACGACGACGTAGCTGTCGGACATGGCACCAGGTGCACCCTCGCCGCGGATGTCACCCTCCGCTGCGGCGGTGCCCTGGAAGGCGGCGAACGCGCCTCCTACGACACCGAGAGCCGCGATCACCGAAACCGCTTTTGTGAGCCGATGACTCGAGCGGCGACCCCGGGTGTGCCTTCCTCGCATCGAGGATCCTCTCGTGTGTGCCCGC
>JAVHWE010000160.1:0-14637 GCA_032160285.1 Micromonosporaceae bacterium
ACCTCGACCCGCAGCATGATCGTGCTCTCCCGGCTGACCGAATCGCTGTCGGCGGCGCCGCCGCCGGTCGCCTGATTCCGGCACCTCCGTCGGTCGTGCGGCCACGTCTTGACGAACGTGCGCGGGACCGGCAACGGGCGTGCGGGGCGGGCCTCATCCGACTCCGGCGAAACGGCGACCGGTCGGCGGAACGGCAACCGGACTATCGACGTCTGACGCGACATGACCGGACACGCGCGCCCCCTCGCGATCTCCTCCCTCGCCGTCGCGGCCACCCTCCTTGCCGCGTGTACCTCCAGTCGGCCGGCACCGATTCACCACGATCCGGCCGTACCGGCGCTCCGGCTGGTCGCCTTCGACGACTGCGCCGATCTACTGCAGGGCCTCCGCGCGGCGGCCCGGGAATCGGTCGGCCCGTACGGCCTGCCGTCGGATCCGGGGATCGTGTTCCCCGCCACGGGCGGCGTGGCCGAGGACGCAGCGGGCGGGTCGCGCGCGCTGAGCAAGAATTCGCCGACGGCCCCGGGACCGTCGACCCCGCAGGAGCCCGACCACTCCGGTACCAACACGCAGGAGGCCGGGGTCGACGAGCCGGACCTGGTGAAGACCGACGGTCGGCGCGTCGTCACCGTGACCCGAGCGACGTTGCGCGTGGTCGATACCGCCAGCCGTACCGTCACCGGCACACTGTCGCTCGGCGTCGACGGGGGCCAGGCGAATCTGCTGGTCGCCGGGGACCACGCGCTGGTGGTGAGCGCCGGTCCCACCACCGGGACCGATACCGACCCCAACGGCGCGCCGCAGTTCGGCACCGATACCGACCGCAACGGCGCGCCGCAGTTCGTCAAGCCGGAGACCACCGACCCGTGGCGGGTGGCTGTCCCGGCTACCCGGCTGACGCGGCTGACGCTGGTGGACCTGACCGGTCCGCCACGGGTGCTCGCCCGGTACACGATTGACGGGTCCTTTGTGGATGCGCGGCAGGTGGGCGGCACCGTCCGGGTCGCGGTCCGGTCGAGCCCCCGGCTCCCGTTCCGCCTGGACGGCGAAGGCTCCGACGGCCAGCGGATCGCCGACAACCGACGGGTCATCGACGCCGCGCCGCTGCGGCAATGGCTGCCTTCGTACACAGTGGACGTCGCCGGGCGGCAGACCACCGGCCGCGTCGACTGCCACGCGGTGAGCCGACCCGACACCTACTCCGGTGCGTCGCTGCTGACCCTGCTGTCGTTCGATCTCGCCAACTCGACGCTGGGCAACGGTGACCCGACGAGTCTCGTCGCCGACGGCGACACCGTCTACGCCACCGCGACCAGCATGTACGTCGCGAGCGACAACCGCTGGCGACCGCCCGTCACGCCCGGCGGCCGGGCCGAATCGGCCATGGACCAGCAGACCACCGTGTACAAGTTCGACATCGCCGGCACCGCACGCCCGCGGTTTGTCGCCGGTGGCAAGGTCCCCGGCTGGCTACTCAACCGGTACGCGATGTCGGAGTGGGGCGGCAAACTGCGGGTGGCGAGCACGAACGGTCAATCCCGGCTGGGTCAGACCACCATGACCGAGTCGTCGGTGTACATACTGGACGGTGCGCTGCGCCAGGTCGGCCACGTCGGCGGCCTTGGCCGGGGGGAACGGGTGTACGCCGTCCGGTTCGTCGGCCCGACCGGGTACGTGGTGACCTTCCGCCAGACCGACCCGCTGTACGTGGTCGACCTGCGCGAGCCGACCGCACCGCGGCTGACCGGCGAGTTGACAATCAACGGGTACTCGTCATATCTGCACCCCGCGGGCGACGGACGCCTGATCGGCGTGGGACAGGACGGCACCGACGGCGGCTCGGCCACCGGCCTCCAGGTCAGCCTGTTCGACGTCGGCGACCCCGCCCACCCGTCCCGGATCAGCCGATACGCCCTACCCGGCGGCTACAGCCGGGCCGAATCCGATCCGCACGCGTTCCTGTACTGGCCGGCGACGGGCACAGTGGTGGTCCCGATCTGGTCCCCTACCGGCAACGAGGCGACCGGCGGTGCGGTGACCCTGCGACTGTCCGGTACCACAATCAACGCTGCCGGTACCGTCAGCGCCCCCCGTGGTGAGCAGATCCTCCGCACGCTGATGATCGGCAACACCCTCTGGGCCGTCACGGATACCAAGGTCGCCGCCTTCGACGCCGGTACCCTCACCCAGCTCGCCGAACTCTGACCTCGCCGATGGACGGGTGACCGATCACAGGTACATGCCGGTGCGTTCGGGGTTGCCCTTGATCGCCGGCGTGTCGCCCTCGGCGAAGAAGCGCTTCCCGCCGAACTCGCCGTGCAACCGGTCGTCGAGTTCGTCGGCCAGGCCGGTCATGACCTGTACGGCCAGCATCAAATGGGTCGGCTGGAAGTCCCGGCCGAACACCGGTACCGAGGCCCAGACGGTATCGCTCGTGCAGTACAGCCGGCCGATCGGCATCCGGTTGGTCAGCTCGGACAGCTTCATGTACAGCTTCTCGTTCGGTTCGACGCCGGTCAGAATGGGCGAGAAAACGTCGATCAACGGCGGATTGTCGCGTACCCGTACGAATACCATGGCCGACCCCGACCGGATGCCGATGTCACCGTCGGGGTCCACGGACAACGCCTCGGGGGTGATCTTCAGCAACGCCGCGACCACCGCGGACACCTGGTCGGCGAGCGGCAGCTCGACGAGGTCGTCGCCGAGTCGGGCGAGCGCCCGCGTGGTCGCCTCCTCGTCATGTTCGCCGTCCTCGCTGATCTCCACGACCGGCATCAGCCGGGCAGCGCCGAGCACGGGCACGGCGACCGGTTCGTCGTCGTCACGGTGCGCCTCGTAGGTGAGGAAGGCCGGGTGCGGCGCGCCGTACACGTCGCGCAGGGTGCGCGAGACGACCACGGCCAGCCGGCCCGCGTCCGCCCTCGGAAGCTGCAGGCCGAAGAACTCGCGGGAGCCGTCGAGTACGCCCGGCGGCGACCAGCCCAAGGCGACCAGCGCGCCGACCGCGGCGCGATCCAGCCGGTGCTCCGCCGGCAGCAGCGCGTTTCCCACCGCGGCCGCCGTCAGCGTCCCGGATCCGTCAACCGTGATCCGTACCGCGTACACCGCGTCACCGGTACCCGAGGCCGTCGGGTCGAGGGTCAGGTCGAGCGTGGTCGCGGGCGTCAACTGCCGGAGCGCGGCCGCCAACATGGTCGCGAACTCCTGCCACGCCTCCCGGACCTTGCCCCTCAGGTCAGCACCGACGACGGAGTCCTCCTCATCGAGCAGGAGCGCCTCCACCGGTCCGGCCCCGTCCACCGGCTCTGCGTTCATGATCGCCTCCATCCCGACAGCTCACCCTATCGACCCCGGAATCGCGGCCCACACCCCGCACTGTTCGTACGGAACCGCGGCCCACCCCGGACTATTCGTGCGGAACCGCGACCCACCCCTCGGCCAAGCCGGTGATCAGCGCGGCGGCCTCGGCTGGATCAGCGCCGCCGCCCACGGCCAGTCCCAGCAGGTACGCGGAGACCGGCGCCGCGGGCCGCAGCACGCCGTGCGCCACATCACGCGCAAGGTCGAGGACCAGTCGCTGCTCGTCCGGGTGGGCCACGGTGAGCGCCAACGCCTCCCGTACCCGTGCCGTCCAGTCATCCAGGGCGTTCACGCCAACTCCTCTGCCCGCCGGTAGTCGTCCTCGGTGTCGCAGTCGTACCACGGGGGCGGCGTGCTCGCGCGTACCACGGTGGCAAGCCGGAGGCCGGCCACAAGCTGGCGCACCGACTGCCCGGCCGGTGGACCCAGCTCGCCGAGGCGACGGCGAAGCGCGGCGACCCGATAGACCGCGCACAACCACTGCGGTCGACCGGCGGCGTCGACAAGTACCGCCCCGTCAAGCTCCCCGGTCGCGCCTCCACCGGTCACCGCGCCACCAACGGCGTCGGCAGCCATGGCGTCGGCAGCCATGGCGTCGGCGTCCAGGGCACCGGTGGATTCGCCGCCTGCACCGACCGCGTCGCGCAACGCGTCGATGTCGGCACCGATCAGGAAGGGCAGGTCGGCGGCGAGCACCGCAACGAGACCGTCACCCTCACCTACCGCTCGTTCCGGGTCGCCGGGCCGGCTGAGTTGATCGGCTGGGCCCGTTTTGCGTGTTTCGCCAGCCACGATCCATTCACCGCGCGCGAGCGCGACCAATCCGGCGGCGAGTGCCGCCACCGGGCCGCCACCCGGCGGTTCCTCGCGAACCTGAATGACGTCCGCCGGCACGCCGGCCCGCGCCGGCCCGACCACGATCCGACGGGTCGCACCCGACGCCGCGGCCAGTACCCGGTCCAGCATCGGTCGGCCACCGACCGGCAGGGCCGGCTTGTCACGGCCGCCGAGCCGCTGAGCAGCGCCGCCCGCCAGCACGATCACCGCATAGCGCGCCACCATGCAGCCAGTCTGCACGGTGCCGGGCCGGCCCGATGTCCGACCTGGCGAGCCGGCCGAGCGCACTGTCGGCGGGCGCGCGCAGAATGGGGGAATGGCCCGTCGCAACGTCAGGCACATGGTGGTCCGGATCGATACCGCCGGTACGGACCCCACGGTCCGACGGGAACCCGATCATGTGGCGGCGGAGGAGCCGCTGGAGATCCGGGTCGGCGCGGCGGGTCCGGCGCGGCGCGGACCCCTCGCGGTCACCATGCGCACCCCTGGGGATGACCTTGACCTCGCGATGGGGTTCCTGCTGACCGAGGGGATCATCCGTGGCGCCGACGATGTCCGTACGGCTCAACTGTGCGCCGGCGACGGGGCGCCGAACACGTACAACGTTGTCGACGTCGCGCTGTCGGCGGACGTACCGGCGCCGGAGACGGATCCGACCCGCAACTTCTACACCACGTCGTCGTGCGGCATCTGCGGCAAGGCGAGCATCGACGCGGTACGCACCCGGTCGCAGTTCGACGTGGCGGCCGATCCGACCGTGGTGTCGGCGATGACGCTGACCGCGCTGCCCGACCGGCTCGCGGCCGGGCAGGTCGGCTTCCGCCGTACCGGGGGGCTGCATGCCGCGGGCCTGTTCACCGCGGACGGTGAACTGCTCTGCCTGCGGGAGGACGTCGGCCGGCACAACGCGGTCGACAAGGTGGTGGGCTGGGCCGTCCGGGGCCACAAGCTCCCACTGTCCGGGACGGTACTGCTGGTCAGCGGGCGGGCCAGTTTCGAGCTGACCCAGAAAGCGATGATGGCCGGAATCCCTGTCCTCGCGGCCGTGTCCGCGCCGAGCACGCTCGCCGTCGCGCTGGCCGCGGAGGGCGGCCTCGGCCTGGTCGGTTTCCTCCGGGGCACCAGCATGAACGTGTACGCCGGCGGTCACCGGGTCGCCACCGCCTGACCGTCACGCTCACCCGACCGACTCATCGCACGGCTCCCGATCCGGCGGGTGGCCGAACGTTTCGCAGTCCAGTGTGGATGGCGGCAACCCGTGGTCGAGCGCCTCGCCGAGCAGCAGCGCCAGCCGGTACGCCGGGTCGGCGTCAAGCGCACGGTCGATGGCGACCCGGGCGAGCGCGCCATTGCCCGCGCGCCAGGACGCGTACGCGAACAGGGTGGCCGGGGCGGCGACCAGATCGGGCCGGGCCCGACGGGTCAGATCCCGCCACAACGCCAGGTGCGCGTCGAGCCGGTCGCCGGCCGACGTGATCCTGCTCCAGTACAGGTCGCGCACGTCGGTACGGGTCAGCAGAACGGTGAGGCGACCCACCTCGGCGTCGCTGAGCCGGCCACCGTCGGCGTGCCGGCGTACGGCGCGGTTCAGCGCGCGGCCTCCGGTGCGCCGGCTCGCGATCGGGTCCCCGGCCCCCGCGGCGGTGGTGAACCGCCGTGCGGCACGTTCGGTGGCGCGGTCGACCGCCTCCCGTTCCGAACCCGTGACCGGTGCGAGGTCGGCCGCCAGCGTGGCCCGGTCGGGGAGCGCGACCACGCCCGCGTACGTCGCCACGGCCGCGATCTCGGTGCCGGCCATGTCGAATGGTGTCCCGTCAGCGGGGCAGCACCCGGCCGCCCGGCACCCGTAGGAGAAGTAGCGACCGTCCTCGACCCGGAGGATGTCGCCGGTGCCGATCCGGTACCCGAGCAGGACCATCCGCAGCGCCAACACGGTACGGGTGACGGCGGCGGCCGGCCCGTAGCCGACGATCAACGCCACCTGGACGCCCTGTCGCGCGAGGACCGCACCGAGGTGGTCGGCGACGGCGTTGGCCTCGTCGGGCGGAGCGGTCGGCACCGGCAGGTCGGCGCGGGCACTGAACACCACCCGACCGCGGGACAGGCCGACGGCCACCACGCTGTCAGCGGGATGAAATCCGAGCAGGTAGGGCACGGCGGCCAGCAGGTCCGCGGGCGTCCGCAGAACCACGCGGGGAGTCGAGAAGCTCATGAATTCAAGCGTGGGGGCGCAGGCAAACGGTCGAAAGACCCAACAATTACCTGTGGATAAGTGGGCCGCCGTCCACACGGGACACGCCCTGCCCCACCATGACGAGCAGACCCGTGCTATGAGCCGAACCCGGCGATCAGTACCGGAAGCGGACCCCGTGCAGGTCGACACCGTCGCGCCACTGTCCCTCGCGACCGCTGAGATCGAGCGCCAGGGTCACGGTGGCGGCGGCGTCGAAGCCCGCCCGGTACAGGCACCGCACCGCCTCGACGTTGCGTAATGCCGGGGAGATCGCCAACTCGCGCATGCCACGGCGGCGGGCCTGCTCCCCCACGTACCCGAGAAGTGCGCGACCGATCCCCTGGCCGCGCCGATCGGCGGTGACCACGACGGGGTCCACCGAGCCCGCCCGGCCGCGCAGGATGAGGCCGATGAAGCCGACGACCCCGGCGCTGGCGTGCTGCGCTACCCACATTCCGGACAGGTCGAGGCGGGTCAGGTACTCCTCGAAGCCGGCGCCGCCGGTGCTGTCCGACGGGATGGCGGCGGCACCGAGTTCGTCAACCGTCGCCGGCGCCGCCGACGGCACCGGCTGCGCGCCGGGGTAGCGGTGCCGATGCTCGGTCGTGAGTTCGGCCCACAGCCGGCGGCACGCGCCGTGGTCGGCGGGGCGGTACCCCCGGATCACCACCGCGGCGGTGCCGCGGGCGGACGAAAGAGTCTGCGTCATGGCACATACTTACCCCGCGACGCCGGCTGGCGACGCGGTTTCGGTCAACCATCTCGCCCCGGTTACGTCCCGGCCGGACCAGGCGCGCGCCGACGTCCATGCTGTGCCCGAACCAGGCGTCCACTCCGGGCCCACCCGCCCGCCTGGCGCCAGGCGGCCACGTCGTCACCGTGATCGCAACCGCGCCGGTGATCCGGCCCGCGCCCCTGCCGGTGGTCCCCGCCGCGTCCGCCGTCACCGCGGTCCCGCCGCTCGCCGTGGTGACGCTGGTCGGCCTCGGCCCACTGGTCGCCGCGATCACGCCGGCCGTCCCCGGCCCTGGGCCCACCGCCACCCGGCCCACCGCCACCCGGCCCACCGCGACCGGGCCCGCCGCCACCGGGCCCACCGCCACCGGGCCGGCCGGCGCCAGGCCAGCCGTCGCCAAGCGAGCCGCCGCCCTGCGGGCCGTCGCCCTGCGGGCCGTCGCCCTGCGGGCCGTCGCCCTGCGGGCCGTCGCCCTGCGGGCCGTCGCCGGACACGGTCCCCTCGGGTCTGGGTGCCCAACCGAAGCCGGTAACCGGCCCGGAGCCCCCGGCCACCGAACCGCTGAAACCGCCGCCCGGCCGACCGACGTCCGCTCGACCGCCGCCCGGCCGACCGCCGCCCTCGGACCCACCGGCGGGCGGACCCGTCGGCACCGGCGGCCGCCCGAGCGGATCGGGCACCAGCAGCGGGGGGCGGGCTGCGGTGGCGTCCGGGATCACGACCGGTCGGCGGGGAGGGTCCGCGACGAACGGGGTGCGCGGCCGGGTGGTCGTGTGCAGCGACACCGACCCGGCCACCACCGCGGCGAGCATCGGGACGGCCGCCAGGCCCACAAGCAGAGCGACAACCAGGGGGTACCGACGCGACACCGCCGACATGCGCTGGCGGACGATCGTCGGTGGCTCGGGTGAATCGGTCGACGGCTCGGGGGACGACACGCGACGACTCCTTACGGGCGGATCCTGACGGGCGGGAACGCGACGGGCAGCACGCTCGCTCCGAGCGATGAGTGAAAAGCCTGAAACGCCCGAGACATGACATTAGGGCAGTCTCGGACGCTATAGGAGGTCATAGCATGGTGCACACCCGGCCCCCGGCGCGACACACCATCGAGTGAACGGGGTGACGGAATGCCGACGGTAACCAACTTGCGATCTTTGCCCGGTTCGGGGCAACCGACCGGGGACCCCGAACGCCGAGCAAGGGGTCGGACTGTGGCGAAGGTCGTCGTTTCTGCCATGCTGAAGGCGACGGCGCCGGCGTTGCCCCGCACACCCTGCGAGGCGGCACCCGGGGCCATCACTCCCGGCCGGGAGGCGGGTCACGAATCCACCTCGCGACCGTGGCTGCGCACCGCCCGACCGGGCCGGTCGCGACAGCTTCGACCCCCGCTGGTCGGCACGGCCACCCCGCTGCCGACGCCAGACACGACAGGGAGAGACGGATGGCTAAGGGCGACGTCGCCCGGGCCCGGACCGCGCGTGGCGGACAGACCACGCCGGAGCCGGCGTTCGTGCAGCTACTCACCCCCGACGGCGAACGCGTCGAGCACGACACGTACGCGGTCGACTTCACCGCCGAGGAGTTCCGCGGGCTCTACCGCGACCTCGTGATCGTGCGCCGGCTCGACGCCGAGGCGACCGCCCTGCAACGCCAGGGCGAGCTGGGCATCTGGGCCAGCCTGCTGGGCCAGGAGGCGGCTCAGGTCGGCTCCGGCCGCGCGTTGCGCCCCGCCGACATGGTGTTCCCCACCTACCGCGAGCACGGCGTCCTCTACTGCCGCGGCATCGACCCGATCCTGCCGCTGAGCCTCTTCCGCGGCGTCGACCAGGGCGCCTGGGACCCCAACGAGTTCCACTTCGGCATGTACACGATCGTGATCGGTGCGCAGACCCTGCACGCCACCGGGTACGCGATGGGTGTCACCAAGGACGGCAAGGTCGGCGGCCCGGACGGGGAGGCCGTGCTGGCCTACTTCGGCGACGGCGCCACCTCGCAGGGCGACGTCAACGAGGCGTTCGTCTGGGCCAGCGTGTTTCACGCGCCGATCGTGTTCTTCTGCCAGAACAACCAGTACGCGATCTCCGCGCCGTTGGAGCGCCAGACCCGGGTACCGCTGGCGCAGCGCGCCGCCGGCTTCGGCTTCCCCGGCGTCCGCGTCGACGGAAACGACGTGCTCGCCACGTACGCGGTGACCAAGGCCGCACTCGACGACGCCCGCAGCGGCCAGGGCCCGACCCTGATCGAGGCGGTGACGTACCGGATGGGCGCCCACACCAGCTCGGATGACCCGACGCGGTACCGCATCGCCAGCGAGGTGGAGGCGTGGCAGGCCAGGGATCCGATCTCCCGGGTGCGCGCTTTCCTCGATCGACAGCAGCTCGCCGACCGGGCGTTCTTCGATTCCGTCGACGCGGACGCCAAGGCACAGGCCATGCACCTGCGGGAACGGGTTCTCAGCATGCCCGATCCGGCACCGGAGACGATGTTCGACAACGTGTACTCCGGCGGCTCGCCGGAGCTCGACGAACAGCGCGCGCAGTTCTCCGCCTACCAGGCGTCGTTCGAGGGCGGTGAGCACTGATGTCGCAGACGATGACCATCGGCAAGGCGATCAACCTCGGGCTGCGTCGCACCCTCGAACGCGACGACAAGGTCCTGATCATGGGTGAGGACGTCGGCAAGCTCGGCGGCGTCTTCCGCATCACCGACGGACTGCAGAAGGACTTCGGCGAGGAGCGCGTCATGGACACGCCGCTCGCCGAGTCGGGGATCATCGGTACCGCCGTCGGGCTCGCCATCCGCGGCTACCGGCCGATCTGCGAGATCCAGTTCGACGGGTTCGTGTACCCGGGGTACGACCAGATCGTGTCCCAGGTCGCCAAGTTCCACTACCGGTCGCGCGGCAAGGTACGGATGCCGCTGGTGATCCGGATCCCGTTCGGCGGCGGCATCGGCGCGGTCGAACACCACTCCGAGTCCCCCGAGGCGTACTTCGCGCACACGGCCGGGCTCAAGGTCGTCTGCTGCGCCAACCCCAACGACGCGTACTGGATGATCCAGCAGGCCGTCGCCGCCGACGATCCGATCGTGTTCCTGGAGCCGAAACGGCGCTACTGGGAGAAGGGCGAGGTCGACACCACCGGCGAGGCGTATCCGCTGTACGCCTCCCGGGTCGTGCGGGAAGGTACCGACTGCACGGTCGTCGCGTACGGCCCGATGGTGCGAACCGCGCTGGACGCGGCCACGGCCGTCGCCGGCGAACGGTCGCTCGAAGTGATCGACCTGCGCTCGCTGTCGCCGCTGGACCTGGAGCCGGTGTACTCCTCGGTGCGCCGGACCGGCCGGATGATCGTGGTCCACGAGGCGCCGATCAGCCTCGGTGTCGGCGCCGAACTCGCCGCCCGGGTCACCGAGCACTGCTTCTACTCGCTGGAGGCCCCCGTCGTGCGGGTCACCGGTTACGACATCCCGTATCCGCCGGCCCGCCTCGAGGAGCCGTTCCTGCCCGACCTGGACCGGGTACTCGACGGTGTCGACCGTACCTTCGGGTGGTGACCGGAATGTCGCGGATCAAGGAATTTTCACTGCCCGACCTCGGCGAGGGGCTGACTGAGGGCGAGATCCTCAAGTGGCTGGTCAGCGTCGGCGACACCATCGAACTCAATCAGCCGATCGTCGAGATCGAGACCGAGAAGGCGGCGGTCGAGATCCCGGCCAAGTGGGCGGGCCGGGTCAGCTCCCTCTGCTGTGCCGAGGGTGACGTCGTCGCCGTCGGTACCCCCATCATCGCCATCGACACCGATCCCAGCGCGGCACCGGACGACGACGATCCGGAGCCCGGGATGATCGGCGGGACGGCGCCGGGTGGCCGGACGGCCGTCCTCGTCGGGTATGGCCCGAAGAACACGGTCGCCCGTCGCCGCCCCCGCAAGGCGATCCCCGGTGCCGAGCCGGTCGTCACGCCCGGAGCGGTCGTCGAGACCGAGCCGGCCGTCGAGACCGAGCCCGTCGTCGAGACCGAGCCCGCCGTCACGCCCGAGCCGCTGCCGGAAACCAGGTCCGCGGTCGAGACCGGGACGGTCGTCGCGGGCGCGGCGGTCGCCGGCGAACGGCCGCTGGCCAAGCCCCCGGTACGTCGACTCGCCAAGGACCTGGGTGTCGACCTGTACGGGCTGACCGGCAGCGGGCCCGACGGTTCGATCAGCCGCGACGACGTACGCCGGGCCGGCCGGCAACCGGCGGCATCGGCCCGCGAGCCCGCGGCATCGGACCGCGGGCCCGCAGCAGCGGTCCGTGGGGCGGCGGCCGCGGGGCCGGGTCGGGAGCAACGCGTCCCGGTCAAGGGGGTACGCCGGCTCACCGCGGCGAACATGGTGGCGAGCGCGTTCACCGCACCCCACGTAACGGAGTTCCTGACCGTGGACATGACCCGTTCGATCCGGGCCCTCGACCGGCTGCGCCGGCTGCCCGACTGGCGCGACGTACGGGTATCGCCGCTCCTCCTCGTCGCCAAGGCGGTTCTGGTCGCGCTCAGCCGGTCCCCGATGATCAACTCCTGCTGGGTGGACGGTCATGGCGACACCGACGAGATCGTCATCAAGGAGTACGTCAACCTCGGTATCGCCGCGGCCACTCCGCGCGGCCTGATCGTGCCGAACATCAAGGACGCCGGCCGGCTCGGCCTGCGCGACCTGGCAGACGCCATGACCGAGCTGGTCGGTACCGCGAGGGACGGGCGGACCACGCCGGCCGACATGTCCGGCGGTACCTTCACGATCACCAACGTCGGCGTCTTCGGCGTGGACACCGGGACGCCGATCCTGCCGCCGGGCGAGGCCGCGATCCTGGCGTTCGGCGCCGTCCGCGAGATGCCGTGGGTGCACAAGGGAAAGATCAAAAAACGTCAGGTAACGACCCTCGGACTCTCCTTCGACCACCGCGTCATCGACGGCGAGTCGGGGTCGCGGTTCCTCTCCGACGTGGGTACCTTCCTCGCCGACCCGGGGGCAGCCGTACTGGGTTGGGCTTAGCCCGACCGGTCCGGCGACCGTGACCGCGCTGAGCGTGACGGGCATCGGCGGCCGGTCCGGCAAGCGCGGCAGCTCGGGCGCTGGCCCGGTTGCCGGACCGCCGCCAGTACCCCGGGGGTCGCGCCGGACAGGTAGGTTGGGCGTTGCCATCCCTCCCGGCGGCGGCTGACGCCGTCGGCGCCGAGCGGGGTGGGCGAGGCACGCGATGGAGGAGGCACCCCATGTCGCACGACGCCAGCCCGGCCGGCCAGGATCCGGCGGAGGGTCACGCGGGGGCGGGCTCACCCTGGGCGGCCCCACCCGAGCCGGAGCCCGACACGGCGGAGCCGAGCGGCCCGGCGCGGGCCCGCGCCTCGGTACCGCCGGCCCGTGGCAGCGCCTCGGTCCAGCCGCCGGTCCAGCGCCCGGCACCACCGGACGAGAGTGGGGGCCGGCAACCGGCCGCCGAGGAGCCGGCCCGACCGGGCCCGTTCCCGCCCGCCGGCCCGTCCCACTCCGTCTACGCCGGTCCGCCGCAGGCCACGGACCCCGCTCTGAACGCCGACCCAGGCGCGTACGCCAGCCCGGCCGACTACGCCGACCCGGCCCGATACGGCGAGCAGACCCATTACCCCGAGCCCGCCCAGCACGGCGAGCAGACCCACAATGCGGTGCCGCCTCAGTACGCGCGGCCGCCGGACTACGTGTCCGCGCAGTACCCGACGCCGCCGCGCCACGAAGAGCCGCGCGACGGCGGGTCGGCCGCGAACGCGGGGCCGCCAGCGCCGCCGACCGGTTCGGCTCAGGTTCCGGGCTCACCGACCAGCCCCGGTGCGTACGAGCGCCCGGCATCCGGCTCGGCCAGCGTGCCCGCCCCGCCATCCGGGTCACCCAGCGTGCCCGGCCCGACATCCGGCTCGAGTGTGCCGGGCGGCTCCGGGGTTTACGGATCGGCCGGCCCGCCGGCGACCGCAGCGTCCGGCGAACACGCCCAGTACAGCGACCCGACCCCCCGGGCATCTGCCCCCCAGTACGGCCAACCTCCGCCGTACGGCCCACCTCCCCAGTACGACCAGCCTCCGCAGTACGGCCAGCCGCCCCAGTACGGCCAACCTCCCCCGTACGACCAACACCAGTACGGCCAACAGCCCTACGGCCAACAGCCGTACGGCCAGGCCCCGCCGTACGGCCAACCTCCGCAGTACGGCCAGCCCCCGTACGGTCCGCCGCCGCCGCAGTACGGCCAGCAGGAGTACGGCCAGCCGCCGCAGCCCTACGCACAGGAGTACGGCAAGCCGTACGGAACGCCCGGCGGCTACTCCGGGTCCGGTTACGCCGGCCAGCCCGAGCAGCCGGCCGGCGTGTACGGCAGCGCGGCCACCCAGACCTTCAACACGTCGGGCTACCAGCAACAGCCCGGCTACCCGCAGCCCGGGTTCGAGGAGCCCACCGCCGGCATCCCGTCGCCCGCCGAGCGTGGCCTGACGACCGGTGAGCCTGGGCCGGCGTCGCAACGAGGCAGCCGCCGACTCCTTCTGATCCTGGCGCTCGTCGGGGTCGTCGTCGTGCTGGCCGCCGTCACCACGGCCATCACGCTGGCGGTGCGGGGTTCGGGTGCCAGTTTCGCGATCGGTGACTGCGTCAAGCAGAGCGGCACCAAGGCGGTCGGGGCGGCCTGCTCGGACAGCAAGTCCTACCGGGTAACCAACAAGGTCGGCAAGCAGTCCGACTGCGCCGACGCCAACCAACCGTTCGTCGTGATCTCCAAGAACGGCAAGGACCAGGTGCTCTGCCTGCGACCGGCCACCGAGCGGTAGCCGCCGTCTCCGGAGGCGAAGCCGTGGCCCGCCGCACATCCGCGGCCGAAGCGGCCCGAGGTCTGCCGGTCGTGACGCCCACCCGATCTTCGGGCCGGGGGCCCGTCGGCGGTCCGGCGCCTACCCGGCAGACTGGACACCATGTCGACCCCGCCACCGATTCCCGGATCGCCACGCGTCCGCGCCCCCGCGCTACGGGGTCGTTCCTGGCTGAACACCGGCGGCCGGGAGCTGACCCTCGCCGACCTGCGGGGCAAAATCGTACTGCTGGATTTCTGGACCTTCTGCTGCGTCAACTGCCTACACGTCCTCGACGAGCTGCGACCGCTGGAGGAAACGTACGCCGAGGTACTCGTCACGATCGGCGTCCACTCGCCGAAATTCGAGCACGAAAAGGAGCCGGCCGCGGTCGCGGCGGCGGTCGAGCGGTACGGCGTGACCCATCCGGTCCTCGATGATCCGTCGATGCGGATGTGGCGGGAGTACACGGCGAGGGCGTGGCCGACGCTGGTCGTGATCGATCCGGAGGGGTACGTCGTCGCGTCGATGGCCGGGGAGGGTCACGCGCGGGGACTGGCAGCGCTGTTCGACGACCTGATCGCATCCCACGACGCCAAGGGCACCCTGCGGCGCGGCCCG
>JAVHWE010000167.1:0-7333 GCA_032160285.1 Micromonosporaceae bacterium
CCGCCTCGGTGATGCTTGCGGCCCGGTGGCGGCAGGCGCTGTCGCTGGTTGAACAGCAGTCTTCGCTTGCCCTGCGACTTCGGGCCAGACTGGCCGGTGAGGCGGACTACCGCGGCGCGACGAACACGGCGATCCTGGCTGTGCTCGACGACGCGAGGCGCGCCACGGACCAGACGGCCCGGGCGGAGATTCTGAGTCTGGCGCATCACTGCCTGTTGGGTCCGGATCACGGTGCGCTGCGCGGGGAACTCGCGGCCGAGCTGCTTGGAGCGTGCGCCTGGACGCGACGCCGCAGCGACCTGTTGATGGGCCTGTTGTGGCAGACCGTGGACCAGTTCCTGGACGGCGACCGGCACGCGGAGCGTCGCCTGGCCGAGTTGCGTGGCCAGCTGGCGGCCGACGACCACCTCGCGGTCGGGTTCGTGGCGGACGCCATCGACGTGATGCTGGCCATCCGGGCGGACCGGCTGGGTGACGCGGAGGCGATGGCGAAGGCGTGTGCCGACCGGGGCCACGCGGCCGGCGATGTCGACGCCACGGGCTGGTACGGTGCGCAGCTGGTGGCGATCCGCTGGTATCAGGGCCGGCTGGTCGAACTGCTGCCGATGCTCAACGACCTGGTGCATTCCCCCACGCTGAGCGTGGCGGATAACGCGTACTTCGCGGCGTTGGCGGTGGCCGCCGCGCAGGCCGGGGACGAGCGCACGGCGGCCGGCGCGGTGGCCCGGCTACGCGGCGACGACCTGGGCAGCCTGCCCCGGTCGAGCACCTGGCTGCTGACCATGCACGGCATCGTGGAGGCCGCGGACCTGCTCGCCGACGCCGACACCGCCGCGCGGGCGTACGAGCTGCTCGAACCGTTCGCGCACCTGCCGGTGATGGCCAGCCTCGGCGTGGCCTGTTTCGGCTCGGTTCACCACGCCCTCGGCGTGGCGTCGTTGACCACCGGGCGGGTGGACCGGGCCATCGGACACTTCCGCGAGGCGATCGACCGCAACCTCGCGCTGGGCCACTGGCCCGCGGCGAGGCTCTCGCGACAGCGGTACGCGCGGACGCTCACCAGCCGCGGCCAGTCGCGCGACCACGCGACCCGCCCGCAACGGTCGGGCGCCGGGCACGACGCGACCGTGACCGGGTCCGAACCAACCGAACGGACCGGTCGGGCGGCGACCTGCGTGCGCGAGGGCCGCCAGTGGCGGATCGGGTTCGGTGGCCGTAGCGTGCTCGTCGAGCACGGTGTCGGGATGCTTCATCTGGCGGCCCTGCTCGCCAACCCCGGTACCGAGATCCCCTCCATCGAGCTCGCCAGCGGAGCGGCCGCGTTGGGCCTGGGGAACGCGGTCACCGGCCTGTCCGCGCAGCCGGCGTTGGATCGGACGGCGATGCAGCAGTACCGCCAGCGACTGTCGGGCCTGCGCGCGGAGATCGATCTGCTGGAGGCCAACGACGAGCGTGAACGGGCCGCCCGGGCCCGCGCGGAACGCGACTGGCTCATGGCCGAGCTGAGCGCGGCCACCGGCCTCGGCGGGCGGGCGCGTCGCTTCCCGGACAGCGCCGAACGTGCCCGGCTGGCGGTGGGCAAGGCGATCCGCCGCGCCATCACCCGCATCCACGAATCGGATCCGGCGACCGGCGAACACCTGCGCCGCACGGTGCATACCGGCATGCGCTGCTGCTACCTGCCGGCGTGAGGGCGATGGTGGAGTCGGCGCGATCAACGTGGTGACCGGGTCGCGGCGGGTACCGGCGACGGCGTCGGCTTCGGCGCCCCGCTCGCCGCCAGGTAGACGGAGCCGATGAGATACAGCAGCCCAACCATGCCGACCACCAGGCCCGCCCGAACGGCCGCCCAGAAGGTACGCAGCAGTAACGGCACCCTGGCTTTGGCGTCCTTGTAGTCGGCCCACGCCCGGTGGGCGACCTGGTAGCCACGACCGAGGATGAAGGCGATCAGCATGCCGACGATGACGAGGACACCCGCCGCGGCTCTATCCATCTGCTCAGAGTCTCGAATAGGTGGCTGTCGGTCACTGGGTCGTTCGGGCGGTTTGTGCGTCCCGCTCGGCGGGTCGGCGTCCTCGGAGGATGTGATTGGCTTGATCGATGCACATTGAGGCGCGCGGGCTGACATTCGACGTCCGGACGGGCGGGGCCGACAGCGCACCCGCTGTCCTGCTGCTGCACGGCTTCCCGCAGAACGCGCTCATGTGGCGGGGCGTCGAGCCGACGCTGCACGCCGCCGGCCTGCGTACGGTCGCACCCGATCAGCGGGGGTACTCGGCCGGTGCGCGACCGGCCGCGGTCGGGGCGTACGCGGCATCGGAGGTGGTCGACGACGCCCTCGCGATCATGGATGCCCTGCACCTGGACATGGCCCACGTGGTCGGCCACGACTGGGGCGCGGTCGTGTCCTGGCAGTTGGCGGCCCGGCATCCGGAGCGGGTACGGAGCCTCACGGCGGTGTCCGTGCCGCACCCGCGCGCCTTCTCGCACGCCCTGCGCACCAGCCCGGACCAGCTGCGACGCTCGGCGTACCTGCTGCTGCTCCGACGGAAGGGGATCGCCGAGCGGCTGCTGACCGGCAACGACGCGAAGCGGCTGCGCGGCGTGTTCGACGGGGCCGGCCTCAGCGCCGCCGAGATCGACCGGTACGTGGCGCCGATGCTCGCGCCGGGCGCGTTGACGGCGGCTCTCAACTGGTACCGGGCGATCAGCCTCACCGGTCGCTCCGGCACCGGGCCGGTCGCGGTGCCGACCACGTACGTGTGGAGCGACGGTGACCGGGCGCTCGGCCGCGTCGCCGCGCAGCGGTGCGACCGGTACGTGACCGGCGACTATCGCTTCGTGCCACTGCGCGGGGTCAGTCACTGGATCCCCGACCAGGCGCCCGAGCTGCTCGCCGACGCGGTGCTGGACCGCATCGGCTGACCCCGCTGGGATGGGGGTGTCGCCGGTCTCCCGGGCGGGACCCGGTGCGGGGGTAGCGGGCCGCGGTACGGGAAAATCGCGGGTATGCCGATCCCGTCGTGGTGCGCGCTCGGACCGGGCGCCGTGCTCGCCGCCGACCCGTCGCAGCTGTTGCCGGCTCGTGAGCAGATGGCGTTCACCCTGGGGTTTCACATCATTCTGGTGCCGTTCGGCGTCGCCTTCACGTTCCTGATGCTGGTCGCGAACTACCGGGGCATCCGCCGCGACGACCCGACCGCGCTGCTGCTGGCGCGGCGGTGGTCGCAGGCCGCGGCGGTGCTGTTCGCCGTCGGCGCGGTATCCGGAACCGTCCTGTCGTTCGAGCTCGGCCTGTTGTGGCCCCGACTCATGGGCACGTACGGCGCCGCGTTCGGTATCCCGTTCGCGGTCGAGGGGCTGTTCTTCTTCCTCGAGGCGATCTTCGTGGCCATCTACGTGTACGGCTGGAACAGGATGCGCGCCTGGCCGCACTTCTGGACCGGGGTGCCGGTCGTCGTGGCCGGACTCGGCGGCACGGCGTCGGTCGTCGCGGCCAACTCGTGGCTGAACCGGCCCGCCGGGTTCACCATGCGCGCCGGCAGGATCGTCGACGTCCGCCCGGCCGCGGTCATTTTCAACGACGCGTTCGGGTACGAGGTCGTCCACATGCTGCTCGCCGCGTACATGGTGGCCGGCTTCCTGGTCGCCGGCGTCTACGCCGTCGGGATGCTCCGCGGCCGGCGCGATCGCTACCACCGACTGGGCCTGCTCATCGCGTTGACCGTCGCGGCGATCGCCACACCGGTACAGGTCTACGTCGGTGACGTGGCGGCCAGGTCGGTGTTCGCCCACGAACCGGCGAAGTTCGCCGCGGTCGAGGCGCTGCCGCGTACCGGTACCCACGTCCCCGAGGTGCTCGGCGGCTACTACGCCGACGGGCGGGTGCACCTCGGCGTCGACATCCCCTCGGGAGCGTCGATACTGTCCGGGTTCTCGCCGTCGACGCGCGTGCGCGGGCTGAACGAGATACCGGGCGGGGTCCGGCCGCCCGACCACCTGGTCACGATCGTGCACCTGTCATTCGACGTGATGGTGGGCATCGGTACCGCGCTGCTGGCGCTGTCGGTATGGTTCGCGATCGCCTGGTGGCGACGCCGGGACCTGCCGCGCAGCCCGTGGTTCCTGCGAGCCACCGCCGTCAGCGGTGTGCTCGCGGTGGTGGCGCTCGAGGCGGGATGGGTGGTGACCGAGGTCGGACGGCAGCCGTGGACGGTCGTCGGGCACCTGCTGACCCGCGACGCGGTGGCGAGGTCGGGCAACCTGTGGCCGTTCTTCCTCGCGACGCTGGTCCTGTACGCCGCGGTCGGCGCCGCGACCGTGCACGTGCTGAACCTGCTGCGCCGCCGATGGGCGGAGGCCGACGACACCGGAGTGCCGTACGGACCACCCGGCGACCCCGGACCGGCGACGGCCGGGGAGCGCCCATGAGTACCGTCGCCGCCGTCCTGCTGTTTGTCGGTGTGGTCGCCTACGCCGTGCTGGGCGGCGGCGACTACGGTGCCGGGTTCTGGGACCTGACCGCGGGCGGTGCCCGGCGGGGCCGGCGACCGCGCCACCTCATCGATGAGACGCTGGCACCGGTGTGGGAGGCCAACCATGTGTGGCTGATCTTCTGCCTGGTCATGCTGTGGACCGGGTTCCCCCGCGCGTTCGCCGCGATCATGACGACGCTGTACATCCCGCTGGGCCTCGCCGCGCTCGGGATCGTGGTCCGTGGCAGCGGATTCGCCTTCCGCAAGGTCGTGGTGCGCACCGACCAGCAGCGCGCCGCCGGCGCCGCCTTCGCCGCGTCGTCGGTGATCACCCCGTTCTTCCTGGGCGCGGTCTCCGGCGGGATAGCCTCCGGCCGCGTACCGGCGCAGGGGTCCGGCGACGCGGTGACGAGCTGGCTCAACCCCGCCGCACTGCTCGGCGGTACGCTCGCCGTCGCGGTGTGCGCGTTCATCGCCGCCGTGTTGCTCACCGCCGAGGCGCGACGCCGTGGCGACACCGAGCTTGAGGGGTGGTTTCGGCACCGCGCGCAGGCGATCGGGGTCGTGACCGGATTCGTCGGCCTGGCCGGCATCGCGGTGCTGCGCGCCGACGCGCCGCGGGTGTTCCACGGGCTCGTGACCAGGGGCCTTCCGCTCGTGGCGGTATCCGCCGGCTGCGGCCTGGTCTGCCTGGTGGCCCTGCGCCGGGAGGCGCCGCGGATGCTCCGGCGGCGGGCGGCGCCGCGGGTACTGCAGGCGCTGGCCGTGGGTGCGGCCGGCACCGTGGTGCTCGGCTGGGGCGTGGCGCAGTACCCGTACCTGCTCGGAACGCACCTTCCGATCGCGGCGGCCGCCGCGCCCGACCCGACACTGTGGGCGCTGGCCGTGGTCGCGGCCGCGGCCCTCGTCGTCGTCGTACCGGCATTCGTGCTGCTGTTCGTGCTGCACCAGCGCGGCCGCCTGGACGGCGGCTGAGCCTGGGCGGCCGCCGGACGCAGGGGCTGCTCAATCGCGGCGTGCCAGCGAACGCTGGCACGCCGCGAGGCCGTCCCGCAGGGTCTGCCGCTGGCGGCCACTCAGCGTGCCGAGCATCCGTTCCTGCAGCAGCTGGACCTGCTCGTCGTAGGTGCGCAGCAGCGCGCGGCCCTGGGGGGTCAGCCGGATGAGCAGTACCCGGCGGTTGTCGGGATCGCGGTGGCGTTCGATGAAGCCGCGCTCGTCGAGGCTCGTGATCATCTCGTGCATGGTCTGCGGGCGGACGAACGACCGCCGCGCGAGTTCCGCCGACGTCAGTCCGGCGCGCCGTTCGAGCACGGACAGCGCGGTGTACTGGTGCGTGGTGAGCCGCAGCGGCCGCAACAGGTCGTCGAGGTGCGCCCGGATCGCCTGCTCCACCTGCTTGACCAGGTAGAGCAGGTGCCCCGGCGGATCGGGTTCGGTCGCCGTCGCGTCCTGGGGCGGCGCGTCGCCGCCGGACACCGTCCGGTGCGTACTCATTGACAGGCCCTCGCCATGGGTGCACATTATCAGGGTCCCTGATGTTCGTACATCGCGGACCGGCGTACCAACCACGGCGCGGAAGGGACCGTCATGGACCTGGAGGGCAAGGTCGCACTCGTCACCGGCGCGGGGCGCGGACTGGGCCTCGCGTACGCGAGGGCACTGGCCCGGGCCGGCGCGGCGGTTGTCGTCAACGACGTCGACGAACTGGCGGCCCGCGACGCCGTCAAGACGATCGGCGGTGACGGCGGTGCGGCCGTGGCCGAGATCGGTGCGGTGGGCTCGACCGACGCCGCCGAGCGGCTCGTCGGCCGCGCGGTCGACAGCTACGGCAGGCTCGACATCCTGGTCACCAACGCCGGAATCCTGCGCGACCGGATGCTGTGGAAAATGTCCGATGAGGACTTCGACGCGGTCGTCGACGTGCACCTGCGCGGCACGTTCACCTGCGCGCGCGCCGCCGTGCGGCACATGCGCGAACGGGGTGACGGAGGGCGGCTCATCCTGGTGGGGTCGCCGGCGGGCCAGCGCGGCAACGTCGGGCAGACCAACTACGCGGCCGCCAAGGCCGGGATCGTGGCGATGGCGCGTACCTGGTCGATGGAGTGCGCCCGGGCCGACATCACGGTGAACGCGATCGTCCCGGTCGCCGCCACCCCCATGACCGCGACCATCCCGGCCTTCGCGCCGTTCGTCGCGGCACAGCTGGAGCGGGGGGAGCGGTTTCCGGCCTGGCTGCGCCAGGGTGAGGGGTTCGGCACCACCGATGACGTGGCCGGCCTGGTGGTCTTCCTCGCCTCCGACGCGGCTGCCGCAGTCACCGGCCAGTGCGTCGGCGTGGGTGGCGACCGACTCACACTGTGGTCGCACCCCGACGAGGTGGCCACGGCGTACCGCGAGGGCGGCTGGACCGCCGACGCGATCGCACAGACCTGGCACACGTCGGTGGGCCGTACTCCGCAGAGCGTCGGCATCGCCGCGCCGCGCCCGCCCGAGCGGTGACCCGGTGGACCTCTCCGCGCTGATCGCCATCGACGTACACACGCACGCCGACATCTCGGCCTCCGGGCACCCGGCGCTGCGCCCTGACCTGGAGGCCGGCAAGGGCGCGTACTTCTCCACGACCGGAGCGCCGCCGACGATCGGTGAGCTGGCGACGTACTACCGGGAGCGGCGCATGGCCGCCGTGGTCTTCACCGTCGACGCCGAGACCGCGACCGGGCACCCCCCGATCGACAACGAGGAGGTGGCGGCGGCCTGCGCCGAGCACGCCGACGTGCTGATCCCGTTCGCCAGCGTGGATCCGCACAAGGGCAGGACCGCCGTGGCGCAGGCTCGGCGCCTGGTGTCCGAGC
>JAVHWE010000173.1:0-8780 GCA_032160285.1 Micromonosporaceae bacterium
TGGCGCAGCGCCAGCTCGACCGCGGGCAGGTCGTGCCCGTTGACCGGGCCGACGTACTTGATGCCCAGGTCCTCGAAGAGCGCCTGCGGGGCGACCGCGTCCTTCATCCCCTTCTTGATCGCGTGCAGCGCCTCGAAGAGCGGCCCGCCGACCAGCGGGGTACGCCCCAGCGTCTCCCTGACAAGATCAAGAACCTTTTCGTACCCGGGGCTCAGGCGCAGTGTGGACAGGTGATTGGCCAGCCCCCCGATGGTCGGGTCGTAGGACCGGCCGTTGTCGTTCACGACGATGACCAGCGGATTCCTGGTGGCCGCGATGTTGTTGAGCGCCTCCCAGCACATGCCGCCGGTCAACGCGCCGTCGCCGACCACCGCGACCACATGCCGACGCTCACCGCGCAGCGCGAACGCCTTTGCCAGACCGTCGGCGTACGACAGCGCCGTCGACGCGTGCGAGTTCTCGATGACGTCGTGTTCGCTCTCCGCCCGGTTCGGGTACCCGGACATGCCGCCGCCCTGCCGCAGCCGGTCGAACCCGGCCTGCCGCCCGGAGACGATCTTGTGGACATACGCCTGGTGACCGGTATCGAAGAGAATCCGGTCCTTCGGCGAGTCGAACACCCGGTGCAGCGCCAGGGTCAGCTCCACCACGCCCAGGTTCGGGCCGAGATGACCGCCGGTGCGCGACACCTTGGCGACGAGGAAATCGCGGATCTCGGCGGCGAGGACGGTGAGCTGCTCGTCCGTCAGCCTCCGGAGGTCGCGTGGATCACGGATCGTGCCGATCAGACCGCCGGGGGCCGGGGAGGTGCTCATGACGCGCCAGTCTATCCGCGCCCCGCCCACCCGGCTCGGTGGCGACCGGTGACCACGGACCGGCGAGCACGGTCCTCAATCTGCCCGATCGGTCAGCAGCCCGACCAGCTCCACGTGCTGCGTCATCGGGAAGGCGTCGAACGCGCGCAGCGTCGCCAGCCGCCACCCGTGCTCGCGGAACGTCGACACGTCGCGGGCGAACGCGGCCGGATCGCAGGCGACATAGGCGACCGCCCGCGGCCGGCGGGCGATGATCGACTCGACCACCTCCCGGCCGGCGCCGGCCCGGGGCGGGTCGAGCACCACCAGGTCCACCGCCCGCCACCGCGGATTGGCGAGTACCCGCGCCACGTCACCGGCGACCACCCGGACCTGCGGCAGGTCGGCCAGGTTGCGCCGGGCCGCGGTGACGCCGCGCGGATCGGATTCGACGACGGTCAACCGGCCGTCGCGGCCGAGCGCCGGGGCGAGCGCCGCGGCGAACAGGCCGATGCCCCCGTACAGATCCCAGGCCCGGTCCCCCGGCCGCGGCGCCAGCAGCTCCACCACGGTCGCCGCGAGGGCGTCCGGCGCGGCCGGATGGACCTGCCAGAACGTGTCCGCGGGGACCGTCCACTCGCGGCCGACGGCCCGTTCGCGGACCTGCCGTGGGCCGGACACCAGCGTCGCCTGTCGCGTGCCCGGCGTGAGGACGGTTACGTCGCCCCCGGCGGAGGCGACCACCTCCACCTCCTCGGTGCGGGGCGGCCACCCCTCGCCGGTCACCGGCGCGTCCTGGACGCCCGCGTGCGCGATCAGGCACCGGTCGACCGGTACCACCTGGTGCGAGCGGTGCTTGCGGAAGCCGGGCCGGCCGACCGGGTCGATCGCGTACCGCACCCGCGTCCGCCAGCCCAACGAACCACCGGGCAGCGCCTGTACCCGTACCCCCAGGGCTGTGATCTCGTCGGCGCTCAGGCCGCCCGGCCGGGCCAGCAGCTCGCCCACCACCGCGGCCTTGAGCTCCAGCTGCGCGGCCGGCGCGGCGTGCTGGAAGTCGCAGCCGCCGCAGCGATCAGCGCCGGCGTACCGGCAGGGCGCGTCGACCCGGTCGGGCGAGGCCGTCAGCACCTCCACCGCGTCGGCCCGCAGATAGCCCTTGCGTACCTCGGTGACGACCGCGCGGACCCGCTCGCCCGGCAGCGCGTGCCGGACGAACACCACCGGCCCGGTCGCCGGTCGGGCCACGAAGTGGCCCCCGTGCGCGACCGGTCCGACATCCAGCTCGAGTATGGTGCCGACGATCGCCACGGTGTCGGCGCCCGACGTGCGGTCGCCGCTCACCGGACCACGGTGACCTCGTCGTCGGGGGCGCGCGGAGGCTTGTCGACCCCGCCGCGTGGACCGCGCTTGGGCGTGCGGGCCAGGTTGTGGGCCAGCCGGTCGAGGTCCTTGCCGGTACTGGAGCTGAGCTGCCACGGCACGCTGGTCACCATCACACCGGGCTCGAAGAGCAGCCTGGTCTTGATCCGCAGCGCGCTCTGGTTGTGCAGAAGATGCTCCCACCAGTGGCCGACGACGTACTCCGGGATGAAAACGGTGATCACATCGCGGGGCGAGTTCCGGCGCAACGACTTGACGAAGTCGATGATCGGATTGGTGATCTCCCGGAACGGTGAGTCCACCACGGTGAGCGGCACGCTCAACCCGCGACGTTCCCACTCCCGCTGGATGTTGCGGGTGTCGCCGGAGTCCACGTTGACCGTCACCGCGGTCAGTGTGTCCGGCCGCGTGGCCTGCGCGTACGCCAACGCCCGGAGGGTGGGCTGGTGCACCTTGCTGACCAGGACGACCGCGTGGTTGCGCGACGGCAGTACCGGGCGGTCCTCGGACGGCTCCAGTTCGCGCGCGACGTGGTCGTAGTGGCGGCGGATCGCCAGCATCAGCAGGTAGATGACCGCCATCGCGGCGATGGAGATCCAGGCGCCCTTGGTGAACTTGGTGACCAGTACGAGGACCAGCACGAAACCGGTCATGAGCAGGCCGAATACGTTGATCGCCCGGGACCGGACCATGCGTCGCCGTACGGTCTGGTCGCGTTCGACCCGCAGCAGCCGGTTCCAGTGCCGGACCATGCCGGTCTGCGACAGCGTGAACGACACGAACACCCCGACGATGTACAGCTGGATCAGGCGGGTGGTCTCGGCCTTGAACGCGAGGATCAGGACCATCGCGAAGATCGCCAGACAGATGATCCCGTTGCTGAAGGCGAGCCGGTCGCCCCGGGTGTGCAGCTGCCGGGGCAGGTACCGGTCCTGGGCGAGGATCGAGCCGAGGACCGGAAAGCCGTTGTAGGCGGTGTTGGCCGCCAGGACGAGGATCAGCGCCGTGGTGGCGATGACGAACCAGAAGCCGGGCGCGAAGTGGGCGAACACCGCCCGGGCCAGCTGTGCGGCCACCGTCTCCTGAATGTACCCCGCCGGTGCGGACACGATTTGCAGATCACCGGCGGTACAGCCGAATTTGATCTTGTCGCACTCGACGAACTGAAGATGGGTGAGGCGCGCCAACGCGACAATCCCGACCAGCATCGTGACCGCGACCGTACCCAGCAGAAGCAGCGTGGTGGCCGCGTTGCGACTCTTGGGCGGCTTGAACGCGGGCACCCCGTTGGAGATGGCCTCCACCCCGGTGAGCGCCGCGCAGCCCGACGAGAACGCGCGGACGAGCAGGAACGCGAACGCGAACCCCGCGATGGAGTGCTCGGCCTTGATCGTGATCCCGGCGCTTTCGGCCCGGACGTTGTCGCCGAACACCAGGATGCGCAGCAGCCCCCACACCACCATCCCCAGCACGGCGACCATGAACGCGTAGGTCGGGATGGCGAACGCGGTACCGGCCTCGCGGATGCCTCGAAGATTGATCGCGGTCAGCACCAGGACCGTCGTCACCGCGACCTCCGGCGCGTGCTGACCCACCCACGGCACCGCCGATCCGAGGTTCTGCACCCCCGCCGACACCGACACGGCCACCGTCAGTACGTAGTCGACCAGCAGGGCGCTGGCCACCGCCAGGCCGTACCTTCCGCCCAGGTTGACCGTGGCCACCTCGTAGTCACCACCGCCCGATGGGTACGCGTGCACATTCTGGCGGTAGCTGGCCACCACGGTGAGCATCACCACCACCACGGCGAGCGCGATCCACGGCGAGAAGACGAACGCCGAGGCGCCCGCCACCGACAGCGTCAGCAGGATCTCGTCGGGCGCGTACGCCACCGACGACAGGGCGTCGGAGGCGAACACGGGCAGCGCGATGCGCTTGGGCAGCAGCGTGTGCTGCAGCCGGTCGGACCGGAACGGTCGGCCGACGAGCAGGCGCTTGACGAAGGAGGTGGGACTGGCCACGAGTCACAAGGGTAGGCGGACCGGGCATCGCCCGCGCCCGGGGTGGGTTCTCAACCTCCGCTGGGTAACCCTGTACCGTCCGGCATCGCGGGTGGCAAAGCCGTGACATGCTCGCATCGACACCTGACGCCGCAAGCCCTGGGGGCCACGTGCACATCGTCATCATGGGCTGCGGCCGCGTCGGTTCGACGCTGGCGCTGAGCCTGGAGTCGCGGGGGCATTCGGTGGCCGTGGTCGACCACCATGGGGAGGCGTTCCGCCGGTTGGGGCCCGATTTCAACGGCGCCGCGATCACCGGCGAGGGATTCGACCGGCAGGTGCTGAGCGCCGCGGGGATCGAACGCGCGGACGGATTCGCGGCGGTCTCCTCCGGCGACAACTCCAACATCATCTCGGCCCGGGTGGCCCGGGAGACGTTCGGTGTGCAACGCGTCGTGGCGCGCATCTACGACCCGAAGCGCGCCGAGGTGTACGAGCGGCTCGGCATCCCGACCGTCGCCACGGTCCGCTGGACCGCCGACCGGATGCTGCGACAACTCGTCAACGACCCGGTGACCGAACTCTGGCGGGACCCGACCAGTTCGGTGGCGATCATCGAGGTGCCGGTGCACCCCAGCTGGGTCGGGCAGCCGCTGTACCGCCTCGAGGAGGCGACCGGTGCCCGCGCCGCGTACGTGATGCGGTTCGGCATCGGCATCCTGCCCACCGCGTCGACGCTGCTGCAGGACGGGGACCAGGTGTTCATGCTGGTCACCGATGAGATGGTGGCCCGCGTGACGGAGATCACCGGGTCCGCGACGGAAGGGGCACACTGATGAGGGTCGCCATCGCGGGCGCCGGCAACGGCGGCCGCTCCATCGCGCAGGAACTGGTCGACAACGGCCACCACGTGATGCTCATCGAGCGCGAGCCGGCGCACCTGATGCCGGCCCGGGTCCCGGCCGCGGAGTGGGTTCTCGCCGACGCGTGCGAACTCGGCAGCCTCCAGCAGGCGAACGTCGCCGACTGCGACGTCGTCGTCGCCGCCACCGGCGACGACAAGGTCAACCTGGTGGTGTCGCTGCTGGCCAAGACCGAGTTCGCGGTCGGTCGGGTGGTGGCCCGGATCAACCGCGCGGAGAACGAGTGGCTGTTCAACGAGCAGTGGGGCGTCGACGTGGCCGTGAGTATGCCGCGCCTGATGGCGGCCCTGGTGGAGGAGGCGGTGACGGTCGGCGACCTGGTCCGGATCATGACCTTCCGGCAGGGCGCGGCGAACCTGGTGGAGATCACCCTGCCGCCGGCGGCGCCCTACGTCGGCCAGGCGGTCCGCGACGTGCCGCTGCCCCGCGACGCGGCCCTGGTCGCGATCCTGCGCGGCCGGCGGGTACTCGTGCCCAGCCTCGACGATCCGCTGGAGCCCGGCGACGAGCTGGTGTTCATCTGTACCGCGGAGGTCGAGGACGAGGTGCGCGCGGTGATCCTCGGCTCGGACAGCGTCGCCCGCACCCGGGCCGGGTCGGCCTGACCGCGGTCGGTCCCCTGACCGGTCGGTCGCACCCGGACCTGTCGTGCTGTCAGACCTCGGCCGGCTCCGGCAGGCCGCGCATCACCCGCCGCACCGCGTACACCGTCAGCAGCAGCAGCAGCGCGTACGGCGGGTAGCCCAGGGCCAGCCGGGCGATCCCGAGGGCGGTGTCCTGGTTGGCCAGGTACAGTCCGCCGAGCACGACGGCCTTCACCACGTACACCGTGGCCCAGACCAGGGTGAGCCGGCCGAACAGGCGCAGCAGCGCCGGCTCGGTGCGCCACCGACCGCTACCGCCGGCGAACGTGACCGACCACAGCCAGCCCACCATCGGCCGGCGCGCCAGCACGGAGCCGAGCAGCGCGACGGCGTAGCCCAGGGTGTACAGGATCGTCGGCAGGTGGAAGTCCTTCGCCTTGCCGGTCCAGGACGCGACGACGGCACCCAGCGCGATGCCGAACAGCCCGTTGACGGCGTGCCGGACCGGTTCGCGCCGCGACAGCCGGTACCCGGCGATGCCGAGACCGATCGCGACCGAGCCGATCAGCGCCGGCCGCAGCGCCCACACGATGTTGGCGATGACGAACACCGCGACCGGGATGCTCGACTCCACGAGCCCGCGGACCCCGCCCAACTGCTCGGCCATCTGTTCGGAGAAGGACGGCAGTACGGGCTCGTCCGGGTCCGCGTCCCCGTCGTCGGTACTCGGTTCCTGGTGGCGCGGGTTCGTCATGGGCGCGGGGCTTCCAATTCGTAGTATGGATTGTAGATGACCTTGCGCTCGTCGCGGTACGCGATCCGGCCGCGCGCGGTGATCGAACGACCGGGTTCGATCCCGGCGATATGCCGGCGACCCAGCCACACCAGCCGGATCAGGTCGGTGCCGTCGTAGAGATCCGCTTCCAGGGTCGGCAGGTTGGTTCGCGGCGTGTAGACCACGGTACGCAGCCTGCCCGTCACCGTGACCTGCTGGCCCCGCCGACAGGTGACGGCCGGGGTACTGCCGGACTCGACCGCGTCCCGCTGCAGTTCCTCGGCGTCCAGTTCATCGGCGCTCGCGAGCAGCCGGCGAACGAACCGCCGGACCGGCGAGCGCCGCTCCTCGATGGCCATGGCCTCGATGTCACCCTTCTCGGCGGGGACTGTCCCGCCCTGTCCATCATCGCGCGGTGGTCAACCTGACGCGGACCCAACGAGGGTCAGCCGCGGCGGCGCGGTCGCGGCGACGGCTTCCGCCGTCCTCCGGACGCCTCCGCCCGGCCATCCGGAGCGTCGGTCGCACCCCCGGAACCCGGCTGCGCCGACCCCGGCTGCGCCGACCCCGGCTGCGCCGACCCCGGTTGGGTCGACCCCGGCTGCGCCGACCCCGGCTGCGCCGACCCCGGCTGCGGTGGCCCTGGTCGGTCCGATCCTTGCCGCATCGGTCCCGGCTGCATCGGTCCCGGCTGCATCGGCCGGATCTGGTTTCCCGGCGCGGCGCCGTTGGCGCCGACACCGGCATCGCCGCCGGCATCGGCCGGTAGCGCCCCGGCCATCTGCGACGGAATCCGCAGCGGCAACGGCTCACGTGCCGGCATCGCCTCGAAGCCGCGATCGACGACGAGCCCGCCGAGGCACTCCGCCAGCAAACCGGCCTGGCTCGCGTCGGCCGCCGCCGGGCCCTGGTACACGGCCCGTACCAGCCAGCGTGGCCCATCGACCCCGACGAACCTCAGCTCGGCGAAGCCCTCCGGCGTGCGTACCCGCGCCCGCAGCTCCGCCCCGTACCGACCCTCGGTCTCCTCGACCGTAACCGCCTCACCGGCGAGCTGGGTACGGATCTCCTCGCGGACCTCGTCCCAGATACCCTCGCTGCGCGGCGCCGCGAACGCGCCGAGCTGCAACGCGTTCGGCCCGGACACGAGCACCACCTGCTGGACCTGTCCATCCGGGCCGGTCTGTACCCGTACCTCGACCCCCGCGATCGCCGGGATCTGGACACTGCCCAGGTCGAGGCGCTCAACCCCGGCCGGCGCGTCCGCGACGTCGTACGGGCCACCCGTGCGGGTCCGGGCCGCCGTGTCCGGCGACGAGCCCTCGCCCGGCTCGCCCGGGGTCGACGTCCGGGTGGTACCGGTCTGCTCGGCCTTCTGATGACGCCCGCTCCCGCGATTCCGCGAGAAGATCACTGAATGTCTCCGTTCCCGTCTTCGCCTGTCATTTCGTCGCCCGTCAGCGTCGTGCCCGGCCCGGCGTACCCGCCGGTCGAACCGTGCCCGCCGAGACCGCGTATCGATCCTGGCAGATCGGTGACGACCCGGAAGTCCGCCCGCTCCACCCGCTGCACGACAAGCTGAGCGATCCGGTCGCCCCTGCTTATCTTCGCGGTCGCCACGCGATCATGGTTCACCAGATTCACCAGAATCTCGCCGCGGTACCCGGAGTCCACCGTGCCCGGTGCGTTCAGGACGGTCACGCCGGCCCGGCTGGCCAGCCCGGACCGGGGATGCACCAGACCCACGTAGCCGGCCGGCAGCGCGACCGCGATCCCGGTCGGCACCAGCGCGCGACCGCCCGGCGGCAGCTCGGCGTCCACCGCGGCGACCAGGTCGGCCCCGGCGTCACCGGGGTGCGCGTACCGCGGCGGCGGCAGCTCCGGATCGAGCAGACGCAACTCAACCGGCACGGTCGTGTCCTCCATAACTGCCCATCCTGCCCTGTCCGCTCTGGGGCCCGCGCCGTACCCTCGCAGCGTGGCACAGCGGACAGCACCGCGGGCGCATCCGGGACCCCGGACGTGGTACGCCGAACGGCTGCGGGTGTCGTGGTGGCTGTGGCTGGTGGGGTTGGCCGCGGCGGTCCTGCTGGCGGCGGAGGTCTACCTCGGCGCGCCGGGGGGGTGGACCTGGGTACCGTACGCGATCCTGCTGCCGGTGACCGTCGGCGGGCTGGCGGCCCTGGGCCGGCTGCGGGTGGCGGTGACCGGCGACGAGCTGTGCGTCGACGACGCCCGCCTACCGGTGCGCTACGTGGCCGGGGTGACGGTGCTCGGCCCCGCCGAGAAGCGCCTCCTGCTCGGTCGGGCCGCCCACCCGT
>JAVHWE010000458.1:0-11590 GCA_032160285.1 Micromonosporaceae bacterium
GCCGAGGTGGGTACGGCCGCCGTGGTTTTCGAACCCGGTCAGCGGCGGCAGGCCGAGGCGCGGGTCGATGTCACCGGCGATCTCACCGACCGCCCGACTCGGGCCGCGGTCGGAGTGCAGGTCGAGCAGTTCCAGGCCGCGGCACTGCGCGTCCTTGGCGAAGAACGACCGGCCGAGGAGCTGGTACCCGGCGCAGACGGCGAACACGACCGCACCCCGGTCGACCGCCCGGTGCAGGCCTCCGTCGGCGACCAGGCGCGAAGCGGCCAATGACTGGGGGCCGTCCTCCCCGCCGCCGAGCAGGTACACGTCACCGTCTGCGGGCAGTGGCTGGTCGGACCGGACCTCGATGCTCTCCACCGGCAGGCCGCGCAGGTCCGCACGGCGGGCCAGGATCAGCAGGTTGCCCCGGTCGCCGTAGGTGGACAGCAGGTCCGGGTAGACCCAGACCAGGCGCAGGTGCGACTCAGTGGACGTCATCGAGCTCCGCTCGGATCAGGTGACATCATCGAGCTCCGCTCGGATCAGTTGACATCATCGAGCTCCGCTCGATCAGTTGACACGGTTGAGCTCCGCTCGGATGTCCTGGAATGCGCTGTAGTTGGAGATCACCTCGATCCGTCCGGGCGGCGCCGAGGCGAGCGCGTCCGCGAACGACGGTACGTGGTGGAACGGGATGTCGTTGACCTCCAGGCGGACGGCCAGGTCCATCGCCCGGTCGCCGGTGATGAGCACGTCGCGGCCGCGCAGCGGCGAGAAGTCGACGTCGTAGAGCCACGAGGTGTCCAGGCCGTCGGGGTCCCGGGCGTTGACCGACAGCAGGGTCGGTGCGTTCTCGGCCATGTCGAACGCCTCCAGCCAGCCGGCCGGATTCTTGGCCAGCAGCAGCCGGATGCTCCGGCCGTCGCGTTCGACCACCGCGTATCGCCCGGCGATCGACGTCACGGCGGCCAGCCGGGGCAGCGCGTCGGCCACCCGTACCCGGAAGTGGGCCGCGACCGCCAGCGCGGTGGCCGCGTTCGCGAGGTTGATCCGGCCGGGCAGTTGCAGGTGCACCTCGTGGAACATGCCGGTCGGGTCCACCACCCCGTCGTGCTGGACGGTCCACTCCGCGATCGGCCGGTGCAGTGGGCATCCGCCGCACCACCACGCGTCGCCCATCCGTTCGATCGGCGAGCCGCACTCCGGGCAGACCCACGAGTCGTCGTGCCAGCGCTGTCCGGCACCGACCCAGGTGACGTGCCCGGCGACCTGGGCGGCCCAGGTGACCATCGGGTCGTCGGCGTTGGCCACGACCTGGATGTCGCGACCGGTGAGGGCCTCCCGCCACAGCGCGGCCATCATCGCGACCTCCTTGGCCCGGTCGAGCTGGTCCCGGCTGAGGTTGAGCAGTGCCACCACGCGCGGGTTGGTGGCGTCGAGCACCTGATTGAGGTAGTGCTCGTCGACCTCCAGCACCGCGTACGGGGTAGGCCCGGCCTTGGCGAGGGCGGCGGTGTGGCCGGTGGGCATGTTGGCGCCGAGGCTGTTGGTCGCCACGTTGCCGAGCACGCTCATCGCGGCTGTGGTCAGCCGGGTGGTGGTGGTCTTGCCGTTGGTACCGGAGATCAGCACAATGTGGCGGCCGGCGGCCAGCTCGCCCAGCAGCTTCGGGTCGATCATGAGGCCGATCCGGCCGCCGATGACCGAGCCGTCGCCGCGGCCGGTGGCACGCGACAGTGCACCGGCGCTGCGTGTCACCGACGTGGCCAGCTTGGCCCGCAGTGGCAGCTTCTTCGTCGTCATCTCGCTCTCACGGGGATCGGCGATGCCGCGACCTTACCGTGTCGTCCGTCCCCGCCCGCCGCCGCCGTGGGCATCCCGAGCGGGTTGAAATGACCGACCGCGTCTACCGCAACAGTCGTCCGATGACCAAGGTCACGTTGGCGCGGGACGGGGCGGAGACCGCGAACACCGTGGATTGCCGACCGCGCGAATCCGGCTTTCGGGCGGGGAGCTGCAGTGCTCCATTTCCCTCCACGGGCGGAGGCGCTGGCCGGGTCTCAGGCTCCAAAGACCGATTTTTCCCGACTTCGGAAGCCGGTCGACGCTGTCGGGATGGTGACGGTGGGCCGTGGGAGGGCACCGCCCTCCACTCGGGTCCACCGTTCCTGACCTGGCTCTTTCCGGTGCCATGACCGACAACTTCGCGATGTTTCGCGTTGACGGTGGAGGGAAGTGGAGTAGAGTGGGGCGCAATGGCGGAGTCGACGGCTCGGCCGGCCCCGGGGGGAATCCGCAATCGTGCGGGAAGGGGGGTGGGGTCGTGTTTCTTGGCACCCACACTCCGCGCCTGGACGACAAGGGCCGGCTGATCCTGCCGGCGAAGTTCCGAGACGAATTGGCGGGGGGTGTCGTGATCACCAAAGGTCAGGAGCGGTGTCTCTACGTCTTCCCCGTGACCGAGTTCGGCCGGATCGCAGGTCAACTGCGCGAACAGCCGATGACGCACAAGGCAGCCAGAGCGTACGGCCGGGTGTTCTTCGCCAGCGCCCATGACGAGGTGCCCGACAAGCAGGGCCGGGTCACCATTCCGGCGCACCTGCGTGAGTACGGCGGGCTGAACCGAGATCTCGTCGTGATCGGAGCGAGCACCCGGGTGGAGATCTGGGATCGCCAGGCCTGGGAGACCTACCTCGCCGATAGCGAGGAAGATTTCGCCGGCATCGAAGAGGGGGTGCTGCCCGGTGGTTTGTGAGCCGATCACACACCGGTCCACTCGCGACAGTCACCACGCACCGGTCGGGACGTACCGCTAGATCTCCAGCCGCTAGTACTCCTGGCACTACTTCCCCAGTGCCAGGCGGACGAGCGGATGGGGATCTAGCGGTACGCCGACCCGGCCGATGGGCAGCCACAGGCCGCTGAGGGCGACCGCGAATCGCCGTCAGGTCTGAGGTAACAAGGGGGTCGAGATGAGCGAGCGGGGAATACACGTACCCGTTCTGCTGGAGCGCTGTCTCGAGCTGCTCGGCCCCGCCCTGACGCCGACCGGCACGGTACATCTCGACGCCACCCTCGGTCTCGGCGGCCACGCCGAGGCGGTACTCGCCGCTTACCCCGGGACCACCCTGGTCGGGATCGACCGGGACACCCAGGCGCTGGGGCTGGCCGAGTTCCGGTTACGGCGGTTCGCCGAGCGGGCTCAGCTGGTACACGCGGTCTACGACGAGATCCCGGACGTACTCGGTCGGCTGGCCATCGCGGCGGTCCACGGGGTGCTGTTCGACCTGGGCGTCTCATCGTTGCAGCTCGACGAGGACAGCCGGGGCTTCACGTACGCCCGCGACTCGCCGCTGGACATGCGGATGGACGCCAGCGGCGGACCAACCGCCGAGGAGGTCGTCAATACGTATCCGGCGGGGGATCTGGCCCGGGTCCTGCGGGTGTACGGCGAGGAGAGATTCGCGTCACGGATTGCCGCGGCGATCGTCAGGGAGCGGCAGAAGACGGTTCTGACCAGCTCGGCGCGCCTGGCCGAACTGGTCCGGGACGCCATCCCGGCGGCGGCCAGGCGGACCGGCGGTCATCCGGCCAAGCGGACCTTTCAGGCGCTGCGGATCGAGGTGAACGGCGAGCTGGCCGCGCTCGAACGGGCGCTGCCGGCGGCGCTGGACGCGCTCGCGCCGGGCGGCCGGGTGGTGGTGCTGTCCTACCACAGCCTGGAGGACCGGCTGGTCAAGCGGGCACTGGCGGCTCGGGCGAGGTCGACCGGGCCGGTTGACCTGCCGGTCGAGCTGCCCGGCACCCAGGCCACGCTCCGGCTGCTCACGCGGGGCGCGGAGCCGCCCGGCGACGCCGAGGTGGCGGCGAACCCGCGCGCGGCCTCGGTGAAGTTGCGGGCCGCCGAGCGGGTGGCCGACAGCGATGCGGAAGGTACCAACGCCAGCGCCGGGACGCGTCCGCGACGGGTCGGTGGCACCGGTGGGAAGGATCGGCGCGGGAGGGCCGGGGCGCGAACCCCGGCCACCGCGTCGGAAGAAGGCAATGCATCGGCCCGGAACGCCGACCGCGAATCGGCATGCCGGGTCATACCACGGACGGTCCACATCGGATCAGGACTGCGGACCGTCCTCTACGCAACCCGAAAGTTGCGAAAAGGGGTGAAACTACATGACGATGACACTGCCGTACCGGCGGCAGCAGGTTACACCGCGGTCGGGGGGCCGGATCGCGGGGGATCGGCGTGCGGCCGAGCGAACGTACGGCAGCGACCAGTCCACTACCGCGGGTAACACCGCGCTCGCGGCTGCGGGTAACACGGCGCTCGCGCCTAAACCTGTCGGTACGCCCGATGCGGACCGGCCGACGCTGCCGCGGCTGCGGGTGGCGCCGCCGGCGCCGGTCAGTGCGCCGCGCGCGCCGTTCGTGGCCATGGTGCTGGTCATGGTGATCGCGGGGGTGGTGGGCGTTCTGGTGCTCAACACCAAAATCAACGAGAACGCGTTCCGGCTGGAGGCACTCCAGCAGCGGCAGACCCGGCTGGACCGGGCTGAGGCGCAGCTCACCAAGGACCTCGCCGACCGGGAATCGCCGAACAGCCTCGCCGCGGCGGCGAAGCGGCTCGGCCTCGTTCCGGCCGGTAGCCCGGCGTTCATCCGGCTGCCCGACGGCAAGATCCTCGGTGTCCCGCGGCCGGCCTCGGACCAGCCGAGCGCCAGCGGTCCGACGAACGCCAGCGGTCCGACGGGCACCACGGGCTCGACCAGTGGCTCGACCAACGGCACGGCCGTACGGCGGTAGGACGTGCCACCCCGCCAGTCCGACCCGCGTCGCGGCTCGCGTGGCGGTGTCACCGATTCGTCGCTCGACCCGACGGTGACACCGCTGCGCGGCGGCGCGGATCCACCGCTGCGCGGCGGCGCGGACCGTGGCGGGCAGGGCCGGCCGGGCATCGGCGACGCCCGCCGGTACACGCCCCGCGGTCGCAGTATCAGGGAGGCCGACGCCGAGTGCGGACAGCGCAGCCGGGGCGGTGACCCGTTCCGGCCCGCACTCGAGGTGGTGCAGGGCGACGACGAACCGTCCCGCCGAAGCGGCCGTGGCGGCCCGGCCCGCGGCGCTGACCCGCCACCGCGAGCCCGGAGCGCGCGTACCCGCACGGGCCCCTCGGCCTCGGAGCAGCCGTCACCCGGCCGAACCCCGGCAACGCCGGCGGAGGGGCGGCCCGCGACCAGGGCCACCGGGCGGTCCGCGAAGCCGTCGGCGGGCCGGGCCACGACGAAGACCGCCGAGCGGTCGGCGAAGCCGTCGGCGGGCCGGACCGCGACGAAGACGGGCGGGCGAGCGGCGAACCCGCCGGGGGGCCGGGCCGCGACCGGACGCTCGGGCGGTCCGGCTACCGCGACCCGGGGGGCCAGGGCAGGCTCGGCGAGCCGGGCCCGCGCGGCCGCGTCGACCGCACCGGGCCGCCGGGCGGCTCGCAAGCCCAAACGCCAGGTACGGCTGCCGGACCCGCGTCGCCGGCTGCGGCTGGCGACGGTCTTCATCCTCGTGCTGTTCGTCACGATCGGTGGCCGGCTGGTCGAACTGCAGCTCATCGACGCCCGCGGCTACGCCGCTAAGGGTCTGCTCAACCGGGTCCAGACGATCCCGCTGGCGGCTCCGCGCGGCACCATCTACGACCGCGACCGCAACGTGCTCGCCCACAGCGTCGACGCCCGGTACGTGTACGGAGACCCGGGACTGGTGCAGGATCCGGAGCAGGAGGCACGGCAACTCGCCCCGCTGCTCGGTACGCCGGCATCTGAACTGGTACCGAAGCTGCGCCGGCACAACTACGAGAACGGAACGCTGGTCCGGTTCGAATACCTGGCGCGCGGCATCGACGTCTCGGTCGCCGACCAGGTGCGGGCGCTGAATCTGAAGGGGATCGGTGTCGACGCCGACGAGCGGCGCGACGTGCCCGGCCATGACCTGGCGTCGAATCTGCTCGGCTACACCGGGTACGAGCTGACCGGCGTCGCCGGGCTGGAGAGCAGTTACAACGACCTGCTGCGTGGAGTCGCCGGCAAGCGCACGTTCGAGATCGGCGGCGGCGACGTGGCGGCCGAGATCCCGAGCGGGTACCACCTCGAGGAACCGGCGAAACCCGGTTCGTCGCTGCAGCTCACCATCAACCGGGATCTCCAGTTCCAGGTCCAGTACCTGCTGTCGCAGCAGATGCAGAAGGTACGCGCCGACTTCGGTACCGCGGTGGTGATCGAGGTCGCCAGCGGTGAGGTGCTGGCCCAGGCCAGCTACCCGTCCTACGACGCGGCCGAACCGTCGAAGACGCCGGCGAGCCAGCGTGGTGACGCCAACACCAACCTGGTCGTCGACCCCGGTTCGGTGGCGAAGGTGATCACGCTCGCCGCCGCGTTGCAGGAGGGCGTGCTCAAACCCGATTCGACGGTCACGGTCGGGCCGACCGTACGGAAGGGAGACACCACCTACTCCGACACCCACCCGTTCCCGACCGGGACCAGGCTGACCCTGCCCGGCATCCTGGCGTACTCGTCGAATGTCGCCACCATCGGGGTCGCCGATCAGCTCGGTGCCCAGCGGGTGTACGACTGCCAGCGCCGGTTCGGCCTCGGCGCGGTGACCGGCGAGGGGCTGCCGGGCGAGTCACCGGGTCTGATCCAGCCGCCGGCGAACTGGAGCGGGTCGAGCTACGGCTCGATCCCGATCGGCAACGGCATGTCCGTGACCCCGCTGCAGATGACCGAGATCTACGCGACGATCGCAAACCACGGCGTGTGGGTACGGCCGCACCTGGTGAAGAACGTCATCCGGCCGGACGGCACGACCGTCGAGCCACCGGCGGCGAAGACCCGCCGGGTGCTGTCCCCGGCCGTCGCCGACCAGCTACGGCAGATGCTGGAGGCGGTCGTCACGGTCGACGGGGCGACCGGCCACCGGGCGGCCGTCCCCGGGTACCGGGTGGCCGGCAAGACCGGTACCGGAAAGTTCGTCGGCCCCAACGGAAAATACGTCACCGGCGACGTCGGGTCGTTCATCGGCATGGCCCCGGCGGACGCGCCCCGGTACGTCATCGGTGTCTTCGCCCACTCGCCCGGCGGCGAGGGCGGCGACGTTTCGGCGCCCGCGTTCTCCCAGATGATGGCGTTCGCGTTGGGTCAGAACCAGGTACCGCCGACCGGCACGACGGTGCCGCCGTTCCGGACCACCGGCTGAGTCATTGCCGCACCGCCCGCTCAGCCGGCCCGCCTTATCGGCGCCCGACCCGCCAACCGGTAGGGTCTAGCCCCGTGTCCGGCTACCCGCGCCCCCGGAATGTGCCCGCGACCCCGCTGGGCGACCTGGCCGCCCTGATCGCGGCCCGGATCGAGGCCCCGACGGCCCCGCCGGCACCGACCCGCCCGACGGCCCCGCCGGTCCCGGCCGTCACCGGCATTACCCACGCCAGCGATGCCGTCGTGGCGGGTGACCTGTACGCGGCGCTGCCGGGCAGCCGCCGGCACGGGGCCGAGTTCGTCGCCGAGGCCGCGGCGGCCGGTGCGCTGGCGGTGCTGACCGACCCGGCGGGGGCCGACCGCGCCGTGGCGGCCGGGCTGCCGGCGCTGGTCGTCGACGATCCGCGGGCCGTCCTCGGCATCGTCGGGTCGCGGGTGTACGGCGATCCGAGCCGCCACCTGACCGTGATCGGCATCACCGGTACCGCCGGTAAGACGTCGACGGCGTACCTCATCGAGTCCGGGTTGCGGGCCGCCGGCCGCACCGCCGGCCTGATCGGTACCGTCGAGACCCGGCTGGGTGGTCTGGTTGTCGACAGCGCCCGGACCACGCCGGAGGCGACCGATCTGCAGGCCGTGCTGGCCGCGGCCCGCCAGTACGGCGTCGACACGGTGGTCATGGAGGTGTCCAGCCACGCGCTGGCACTCGGCCGGGTCGACGGCGTCCGCTTCGCCGTCGGCGGGTTCACCAACCTGGGCGCCGACCATCTCGACTTCCACGCCGACATGGCCGCGTACTTCGCGGCCAAGGCCCGGCTCTTCGACGGCCGGTGCGCGATCGAGATCGTCAACGTCGGCGACCCCTACGGCCGTCGGCTGGTCAGGCCGGGCACCGTCACCTATGTCGGGCCCGCCGCCGGCGTCACGGCGGCCGAGGGGTTCGGCGGCGGCGTCACGGCGGGCGAGGGGTTCGCCACGGACCTCACAGCGGCCGACGGGTTCGGAAACGATGTCACGGTGGCCGACTGGCGCGCCTCGGACGTCACAGCGGCCGGGGAGGGCGGATTCGGGCAGCGTTTCGTGGTGCACGGGCCGGGCGGCGTCGCGGTCGACGCCGGGGTGTCGATGCCCGGCCGGCACAACGTCGCCAACGCGCTGCTGGCGATCGCGTCCCTGGTCGCGATCGGTGTCGACGCGGCGGTGGCGGCCCGCGGGGTTGCGGACTGCCCGGGGGTACCGGGGCGGATGGAGCGCGTTCCCGCGCCCGGCCCGGTGATCGGGGTGGTCGACTACGCCCACAAACCCGACTCGGTGACCGAGGTCCTGGCCGCGCTGCGCCCGTTGGTGGCCGCGAAATCCAGCCGGGGACGCCGGGTGACCGCCGGATCCGGCCGGGTGATCTGTGTGATCGGCGCGGGCGGCGACCGCGACCGCGGCAAGCGCCCGCTGATGGGTACGGCCGCGGCGCGCGGTGCCGACGTGGTCATCGTCACCGACGACAACCCGCGTACCGAGTCGCCGGCCGCGATCCGCGCCGAGCTGCTGGCGGCGGCCCGCGCGGCGGGCGGCGCCGACGTGACCGAGGTCGAGGGCCGGCGCGCCGCCGTCGACGAGGCGGTCCGGCTGGCCGCGCCCGGTGACGTGGTCGCGCTGCTCGGCAAGGGGCACGAGCGGGGTCAGGAGATCGACGGCGCGGTGTACCCGTTCGACGACCGGGTGGCGTTGTCGGCGGCGCTGACCACCCGGTTCGGACCGCTGACCGGCGGGCCGGTGGGCACCGAGCCGGCCAGCGTGGGAGGTCCCCGGTGATCGCGCTGACACTCGCCGAGATCGCCGGCATCGTCGACGCCGAACTGGTCGACGCCGACCCCGACGCGGTGGTCAGCGGTACCGTCGAATTCGATTCCCGCCGGGTGACCCCCGGCGGGCTGTTCCTGGCCTTCGCCGGTGAGCGCGTCGACGGGCACGATTACGCGGGCGCGGCGACGGCGGCCGGTGCGCTCGCCACACTCGGCACCCGGGCCGTCCCCGGGGTGGCGACGCTGGTCTGCGCCGACGTGTTGAGCGCCGTCGGCGCGCTGGCCCGCGAGGTCCGCGCCAGACTCACCGACCTGACCGTCATCGGCATCACCGGGTCGTCGGGCAAGACGACGACCAAGGACCTGCTCGGGCAGCTGCTGGCCGGGCTCGGGACGGTGGTCGCGCCGACCGGTTCGTTCAACAACGAGCTCGGCCTGCCGTACACGATCCTGACGGCCGGCCGCCAGACCCGCTACCTGGTCCTGGAGATGGGCGCGCGGGGAGTCGGCCATATCCGGTACCTGTGCGGCATCGCCCGCCCGGACATCGGCGTGGTGGTCAACGTGGGGGTCGCCCACCTCGGCGAGTTCGGCTCCGTCGACGCGATCGCGGCGGCCAAGGCCGAGCTGGTCGCCGCGCTGCCGCCGGCGGGCGTCGCGGTGCTCAATGCCGACGACCCCCGGGTACGGGCGATGGGCGCGACCAGCCGGGCCCAGGTCGTGCTGGCCGGTGAGGCGCCCGACGCCGACGTCCAGGCCCGCGACGTCGTGCTCGACGAGCGCGGCCGGCCCGCGTACGACCTGGTGATGGCGGGCGAGACGGAGCCGGTGCACCTCGGCGTCGCCGGCCGCCACCAGGTCGGCAACACCCTGCTGGCCGGGGCCGTCGCCGGGGTGCTCGGGATGGCGGTGCCCGACATCGCGGCCGGCCTGAGTGACCTGGGCCTGGTGAGCGCCCGGCGGATGGACGTGTTCGACACCGCCGAGGGGGTGACCGTCATCGACGACTCCTACAACGCCAACCCGGCGTCGACCGTCGCCGCGCTGCGCGCGCTGGCCGCGATGAGCGGCGGCCGTCGGCGCGCGGTTGCCGTCCTCGGGTACCTCGCCGAACTCGGCGAGTTCGAGCGGGCCGGTCATGAGGAGGTCGGTCGGCTCGCCGCCGAGGTGGGCGTCGACCTGCTCGTGGTGGTCGGTGAGCCGGCCGGGCCGATCGGCGACGGCGCGGCCTCGGTACCGAGTTGGGGGGGAAAGCCGGTGCTCGTGACCGATCAGGCCGCGGCGGTCGCGGTCCTGCGCGACGAGCTGCGGCCGGGCGATGTGGTCCTGGTCAAGGGTTCGAGGTACCGGACGTGGGACGTCGCCGACGCCCTGCGCGCCGATCGGGGCCCGCGCCCGTGAGGGCCGTCATCGTCGCGGCGTTCGTCGCGTTCATCCTGTCGATCCTGCTGACGCCGCTGGCGATCCGAGGGTTCACCCGGATGCGGGCCGACCAGCCGATCCGCGACGAGGGCAAGGTACCGCCGCACCTGGCCAAGAAGGGCACCCCGACCATGGGCGGGGTGGTCTTCATCCTGGCCACCGTGATCGCCTACATCGTCGGGCACCTCGTCCTGCACCAGGTCCTGAGCTCGCTGCCGGCGGCGACGCTCAAGACCCAGCTGCGGCTGACCCCGACCGGACCGACCGCCACCGGGATCGTGCTGCTCGGCCTGTTCGTGTGTACCGGACTGCTCGGCTTCATCGACGACTATCTGAAGGTGACCAAGAAGAACAGCCTCGGCCTGAGCATGCGCAAGAAGCTGATCGGACAGACACTGGTCGGCGCGGTCTTCGGCTTCATCGCGCTGTACTTCCCCCGTACCGTCACCGAGAACGTGACGATCCCGCAGCACATCACCGTCGGCAGCGAGTACCTCTCGTTCGTCAAGAACATCTACTGGCTGCAGATCGGCAAGTTCGGCGCCGTCGTGCTGTTCATCCTGGTGGTCATGTCGATGTCCAACGCGGTGAACCTCACCGACGGCCTCGACGGGCTCGCCACGGGCGCGTCCATGATGGTCATCGGCGCGTACGCGCTGGTCGGGTTCTGGCAGTACCGGCACTGGTGCGTCGACCCGTCGTACGGCTACGCGACCCGGTACTGCTACGAGTCGCGGGACCCGTTGGAGGTGGCGATGGTGGCCGCCGCGGCGGCGGGCGCGCTCGCCGGATTCCTGTGGTGGAACACCTCGCCGGCCCGCATCTTCATGGGCGACACCGGCGCGCTCGGGCTCGGTTCACTGATCGCCGGCCTGGCGTACTCGACCAACACCGTCCTGCTGGGACCGATTCTGGGCCTGCTCTTCGTCATCATCACGGTGACCTGGATCATGCAGATCGGCTCGTTCCGGCTGACCGGCCGACGGATCTTCCGGATGGTGCCGTTGCAGCACCACTTCGAGCTTGCCGGCTGGAGCGAGGTGAACATCGTGGTCCGGTTCTGGATCATCGCCGGGCTGGGCGTCGCGATCGGCATCGGCCTGTTCTCCGCCGACTTCCTCCGCGTCATGAACGGCGGGTTGTGAGCGCGCG
>JAVHWE010000277.1:0-5190 GCA_032160285.1 Micromonosporaceae bacterium
GGTCGGGCTGGAGCCGGGCGGGATCAACGGGCGCCACCCGGTTGTCATCGAACCAGCCGCCGTTTGCCGGCCACGGCGATCTCGCCACCGCACGTCGTGTCGAAGCCGGCTGCGGCCGCGACTAGAGCAGCGACGGTCCGTGCTCAGGGATGCCGGCGACCCCTTCGCCCTCGGCTGACGGGCAGACACAGAAGCCGGCCGTGGCCACGAGCATGGCACGGGTCTGGGTGTACTCATCTTTGTGCAGCGCGGGCAGTGGTCGTCCACAGTGGTCACAGAGGCGGATGTCGGCACTCATGGTCTGCGCCGACTCGGTATGGACAGGATTCGCGGTCATCGGTGTGTCTCCCCCCGGAGGCTGTGCCAGGTTCGCGCCAACGTCGTTGTCGGCCATGGATCATCACTCACGGTATCCTGGCCATTCCATTACGCTTTGGCGCAAATTTTGCGATTCATCCTCTCGATACGCGGATGATTTGTCGATAGGTCGACGAGAATCAATGTTTAACCGGGCCGATCGGGTCGACTGGAACCGGACAGAAGCGGTCGACCAGGCACAGAAATCCGCCCCACCTCGATGGGTTTGCCGAGGAAATCGGCCGCCAAGCACAAGGACCTCGGCGGCGTGCTCCCCGGCGGAGTCGCCGCTGACCGCGACAACGGGGGCTACCGGGTTCGCGTCAGTCGCGTTCGATCAGGTGTCCGACGACCGCGGGGCCGGCCGTCGCGACGCCGGAACCGTCGCGCCGAGGATCGACGGCCGGCAGGATGACCGGTTCACCCTGGGCGGTCGCGCCGACCGGCCGGGCACCCACCCACGCGACCTCCAGGCCGCCTTCGCCCTTCAGGAACCGCTGCGCCCGGACCCCGCCGGTGGCCCGCCCCTTCCCCGGGTACTCAACGAACGGGGTGACCTTGACCCCCCGGCCGGTGGAGGTCACCACCATCGGTTCGCCATGGCGCGGGTCGGGCGCACCGACCGCGCCGAAGAAGATGACGTGGGCGCCCGGGGCCAGGCTGATTCCGGCCATCCCACCACCCTTGAGGCCCTGCGGCCGTACCAGGTTCGCACCGAACCGCAGCAGCGACCCGTCGGAGCTGATGAATACCAGCGTGTCGGTGGTATCGCCCAGCCAGGCCGCCCCGACCACCTCGTCCCCGTCGCGGAGCCCGATCACCTCGAACTCCTCCGACCGGACCGGCCACTCGGGCGCGCACACCTTGACCACACCCCGCCGGGTACCGATGGCGAGACCCGGACCCTCCACGTGACCCTCACCGTTACCGTTGCCGAGCGGCGCCAGCCCGACAACCGTCTCCCCCGGCCGCAGCGCCACCACCTCACTGGCCGACATGCCACCGCGCAACGACACCGTACCCACCCGCTCCGGCAGTACCGGTAGCGGCAGGACGTCGGTCTTGAACGCCCGACCGGCGCTGGTCACCAGGAGCACCTGACCGCGCGCCGTGGTGTGCACCACCGCCCGCACGGTGTCGTGGCGGTCGCGGCCGTTGCGACGGCGGCCCTCCGCCGCCTCCTCCGACTCGGCGGCGGTCCGGGCGACCAGTCCGGTCGCGGACAGGATCACCTGGCACGGGTCGTCGGCGACCTCCAGCGGCCCGGCCGGCACGGACGCGGCGAGGACCTCCTTGAGCTGACCGTCGATGAGCGTCGTGCGCCGCGCCGTCGCGAACGCCGCGGCGACCTCGGCCAACTCGTCCGAGACGACCTTGCGCAGGACGTTCTCGTCGTCGAGGATGCGCGAGAGCTCGGCGATCTCGGCACCGAGCCGGGTCTGCTCGGCCTCCAGTTCGATCCGGTCGAACCGGGTGAGCCGCCGCAGCGGCGTGTCGAGAATGTACGTGGCCTGGATCTCGGACAGGCCGAACTCGCTCATCAGGCCGTCCCTGGCGGCCTGCGCGTTGTCGCTGGCCCGGATCAGCCGGACCACCCGGTCGATGTCGAGCAGCGCGATCAGCAGGCCGTCCACCAGGTGCAGCCGCTCCTGGCGCTTGCGCCGCCGATGGCTGGTGCGCCGGGTCACCACCGTGTACCGGTGGTCGAGGAAGACCTCCAGCAGCGCCTTCAGTCCCAGGGTGCGCGGCTGGCCGTCGACCAGCACCAGGTTGTTCACGCCGAACGACTGCTCCAGCGGTGTGAGCCGGTACAGGTCGGCCAGCAACGCCTGCGGGTTCACGCCGACCTTGCACTCGATCACCAGCCGGATGCCGTTCTCCCGGTCGGTCAGGTCCTTGACGTCGGCGATGCCCTGCAGCCGCCGGGTCTTGGTGACCTCGTCGGTGATCTTCTCGATGACCTTCTCGGCACCGACCCCGTACGGCAGCTCGGTCACCACGATCGCCTGCCGGCCCCGGCTGCCGTCGGCCGTGCCGATCTCGACCCGGCCCCGCATCCGCACCACGCCCCGGCCGGTCTCGTACGCCCGGCGCACCTCGTCCAGGCCGAGCAGCAGCCCACCGGTCGGCAGGTCCGGGCCGGGCACGAACTCCATCAGCCGGTCCAGCGTGGCGTCGGGATGGGTGATCAGCCACCGGGCGGCGGCGACCACCTCGCCGAGGTTGTGGCCGATCATGTTGGTCGCCATCCCCACCGCGATCCCCGACGCGCCGTTGACCAGCAGGTTCGGGAACGCCGCCGGCAGCACGGTGGGCTCGGTCAACGAGCCGTCGTAGTTGGGCCTGGCGTCGACGGTGTCTTCGCCGAGTTCACCGACGAGCAGCATGGCCTCCCGCGACAGCCGCGCCTCGGTGTACCGGGCGGCCGCCGGGCCGTCGTCGGGTGAGCCGAAGTTGCCGTGCCCGTCGATCAGCGGCACGTTCAGCGAGAACCCCTGCGCCATCCGCACCATCGCGTCGTAAATGGCCGTGTCCCCGTGTGGGTGGTACTTGCCCATCGCGTCGCCGACCACGCGGGCTGACTTCACGTACCCGCGGTCCGGCCGGTGGCCCTGCTCGCTCATCGAGTACAGGATGCGGCGGTGTACCGGCTTGAGCCCGTCCCGCGCGTCCGGCAGGGCCCTGGAATGGATCACCGAAAACGCGTACTCCAGGTAGGAGTCCTCGATCTCGGTGGTCAGCGGGTTGTCACGGACGTGGGCCCCGGCCTGGTCGAAGGCGGACAGGTCGATCTTCGACTGGGTGCCGGTACGGCGTGCCATCTGGTGTGCTCCTTGGACAAAATGGCGAGCGGGTCAAGCGGGCGGGCGGGGTCAGGCGTCGATGGTGTCGCGGTCGACCCGGTCGGCGGAGTCGATGAGCCAGTTCTTGCGCGGCTCGACCTTCTCGCCCATCAGCAGCTCCAGTACCCGCTCGGCGTCGGCCACGTCGTCCAGGGTGATCCGGCGCACCGACCGGGTGGCCGGATTCATCGTGGTGTGCCACAACTCGTCGGCGTCCATCTCGCCGAGGCCTTTGAACCGCGGGATCGGTGTCACCACCTGCTTGCCGGCCTTCTCCAGCCGGCGCACCGTGCTCGACATCTCGGCCTGGGTGTAGGTGTAGACCGGCTGCGGGTCCTTGCCCTTGGTAACGATCTTGTGCAACGGCGGCATCGCCGCGTACAGCCGGCCCGCCTCGATCGCCGGGCGCATGTACTTGGCGAACAGGGTGATCAACAGGGTTCTGATGTGTGAACCGTCGACGTCCGCGTCCGCCATGATCAGGATCCGGCCGTACCGCAGCGTCGCCAGGTCGAACGTGCGACCCGAGCCGGCGCCGAGGACCTGCACGATGGCCGAGCACTCCGAGTTGTCGAGCACCTGCGCGAGGCTGGCCTTCTGGACATTCAGGATCTTTCCCCGGATCGGCAGCAGCGCCTGGTACTCGGCGACCCGCGCCATCCGGGCGCTGCCCAGCGCGCTGTCACCCTCGACGATGAACAACTCGCTGCGCTCGACCCCGGTCGACCGGCAGTCGACCAGCTTGGCCGGCATCGACGCGCCCTCCAGCGCGGTCTTGCGCCGGGCCGCGTCCTTCTGCTGCTTCTGCGCCAGCCGGACCCGGCCGGCGTCGACGACCTTCTGCAGGACCGTACGGGCCTCGGTGCGGGTGCGCCGATCGTCCACCCACGACTTGAGGTACCGCTCGACCAGCGCTCCGACCACCTTGGTCACCCCGGCCGTGGACAGCTCGTCCTTGGTCTGCGAGGTGAACTGCGGCTCCGGGACCCGGACGTGGACCACCGCGGTCATGCCCTCCAGCATGTCGTCGAGGGTGGGCGGCTCCTCCTTCGGCCGCAGCAGCGCCCTGGCATTACGGATCGCGTCGGTCAGCGCCCGCGATACCGCCCGCTCGAACCCCCTGCGGTGGGTACCGCCGTGTGCGTTGCGGATCGTGTTCGTGAAGCACTCCACGGTCCGCTGGTACCCGGTCCCCCACCGGACGGCGATCTCGATCTCGGCCTGCCGCTCGACGTTGGCCTGCATGACGCCGTTGGAGTCGGCGGCGTTCTCGCGGTACGTGCCGCTGCCGGTGATCAGCAGAATGCCGGAGACGGGCCGATCTCCGGCCGGCGTCAGCGCCTCCACCATGTCGGTGAGGCCGTGCGGGTACTGGAATGTCTCCTCGGCGATCCCGCCGGGCGTCTCGTCGCGCAGGACGTAACGGACCGTCGGTACGAGAAACGCCGTGTCGCGGACCTTGGCCCGGACGGCCTCCGGCTGCAGCGCCGCACCCGTCTCGAAGTAGCGCGGGTCGTACCAGTACCGGATCGAGGTGCCGGTCGACTCGCCGCGGCGCATCTTGGCGATCACCCGCAGCCCCGGCTGCGGGGTGAACGGCGCCGCCGGGTCCGGACCGTCGAACACGCCGGGGACCCCGTGCCGAAACGACATCTGGTGTACCTGCCCACCGCGTCGCACGGTCACGTCGAACCGGCGCGACAACGCGTTCACCGCCGAGGCGCCGACACCGTGCAGCCCACCCGAGGTCTTGTAGCCGGAGCCGCCGAACTTTCCACCGGCGTGCAGCCGGGTCAGCACCAGCTCGACGCCGGTCAACCCGGACCTGGCGTTGAGGTCGGTCGGAATGCCACGGCCGTCGTCATCGACACCGACCGAACCGTCCGCGTAGAGGGTGACCTCGACCCGGGTGGCGTGGCCGGCGACGCCCTCGTCGGTCGCGTTGTCCAGGATCTCGTTGACCAGGTGGACCACGCCGCGACTGTCGGTG
>JAVHWE010000286.1:0-7355 GCA_032160285.1 Micromonosporaceae bacterium
ACGTGGGCGAGGACGAGGACGAGGTGTGGCGGCTGGTCCGCGACCCGGTGCGCAGTTACCTCGGGTCGTTCCTCACCCAGAAGCGTGCCGACGCGGGTGCCGACCCGATGACCGACGCCGAGCAGGACCAGCTGGCGACCCTGGTCGCGGAGGATTACTACCAGCGTCGCTCACTGCTGGGTACGGCGGACAAGTGCGCCGCGGTGGTGCGCCGGCTAGCCGGTATCGGTGCTACCGAAATCGCCTGTCTGGTCGACTTCGGCCTGCCGTTCGACACCGTGCTGGCCGGCCTGCCCCGCCTCGACGACCTGCGCCGCCAATTCCAGCCCGGGCCCGCGCCGGACGGCACGCCGGCGGGCACCGCCGCCGCCGGCGCACCGGCGGATACTACCGCTTCCGGCGGTGCCGCCTCCTGGTACTACCAGCAGCGCGCGGGTCAGCCGAGATGACCTCCCCGCAGCTGCTCGACCAGCCGACCCAGCATCGTCTCTCGTTCGCTACGGAAGAAGAAGTGGTCTCCCGGCAGGATGGTGAGCTCAAACCCCGCGGCCGTGTGTTCGCGCCATGCGGCCAGGTCGCTCTCGCGGGACTCGGTGTCGAGCTGGCCGCCGAACGCCGCGATCGGACAGCCGAGCGGCTCGTCCGGGCGGTAGCGGTAGGTCTCCTCCAAAGCGACGTCCGCGCGCATCACCGGGAGGTAGATCTCCTGCATCTCCGGGTCGCGGCGGAGTGCCTCCGGCACGCCGTGGCAGCGCTCGTCGAGGCTGTCCAAGAACCGGTCGGTCGGCAACTCGAAGATCGGCGCGTAGCGCGCCGGAAGGTGCGGCGCGGGCTGCGCGGAGATCGCCAGCAGCGCCGGTTTCACACCGTGCTCGCGGCGCAGCGCCCGGGCCAGTTCGAAGGCGATCAGACCCCCGGAGCTGTGCCCGAATATCCCCACCGGCGCGTCGAACCGGTCGGCGATGCCGGCGGCCGCCTCGCTGGCGAGTGTCGCCAGGTCGGTAAGCAGAGGCTCACGTCGGCGGGACTCCCGTCCGGGCAGCCGCAGCATCCATACCTCGACGTCGTCGGGCAGAACCGACGCCCAGCCGTGGTAGGCGGCGGTACCACTGCCGGCCCACGGCACACAGAGCAGTCGCAGCGCGGCGCTCCGGCGCTGCTGCGGACGAAGAACCCAACGGTCGAAAACATCCCCCGTCAATGTCATGCCAAAAGTGTAATGCCGTAAGGGAAAGCGCTCCAGACACGTACCGAGATGCCGCGAAGAAAGGGGACTCCAGCGCAATGCCGCAGACTCAGAAGGGGCGCGTCCAACTCGGGGCCGGGCTGTGCCTGCCCGATCTCATGGCGCCCGCCGTCGCCGCGCGACCCGACACGGTCGCCGTGACCTGTGCGGGCCAGGAGCTGACGTACCGTGAACTGGCGGCGCGTAGCGACCGCGTGGCCCGCGGCCTGCGGGCGAAGGGAATTAGCGCCGGCGACCTGGTCGGTATCGCGCTCACGCCGTCGCTGGACCTGGTCGTCGCCGTCCTCGGCGTCCTGATGGCCGGCGCGGCGTACGTGCCGGTGGATCCCGCCTACCCGACGGATCGGATCCGGTTCATCCTGACCGACTCGGGTGCGCGCACCGTGGTGGTGGACGGCTCCGCCTCGTCCGTCACGTCCATGATGGACGGTGCGGCGTACACCGTCGGTGAGCTGGTGGCCGACGCGGACCGGTCCGCGTCGTTGCCGCCGGGCGACCCCGACCGGCTGTGCTACCTGATCTACACCTCGGGCAGCACCGGCCGGCCCAAGGGCGCGATAAACCGGCACGCCGGAATCGTGCACACGATGCTGGGCCTGGCCGGTGTCCTCGGCATGGACCACACCGATCGGGTCCTGCAGAACTCCTCACTGAACTTCGACCTGTCGGTGATCGAGATCTTCACCAGCCTGCTGTCCGGCGCGTGCCTGGTGGTGCCCACCGCGGCCGAGCGTACCGATCCGGTCGCGCTGCTCGACCTGCTCGCCCGCGAGCGGGTCACCGTGTGGTCGTCCACCCCGGCGCTGCTGCGGCCGGTGACCGACAGCGTCGCCCGCCGGGGTGACGGGCTGCCCGCGGCACTGCGCACCGTGGTGCTCGCCGGCGACCGCTTCCCGCCCGCGATGGTCGCCACCCTGGCCGGGCTCGGGCCCGACATCAGGGCGTTCAACGTGGCCGGGGTGACGGAGGTGTCCTGCTGCAGCACGGTGTACGAGGTGCGCAAGGAGGACGCCGAGCGCGACAGCGTGCCGTGGGGTGGTCCACTGCCGGGCCACCAGCTCTACGTGCTGGACGAGCGGCGCCGGCCGGTGCCGCCCGGCCAGCCGGGTGAGCTGTACCTGGGCGGCGTCGCGGTCGGCACCGGGTACTGGAACCGTCCGGATCTGACCGCCCAACGGTACGTGCCGGATCCCTTCAGCGACGCCCCCGACGCCCTGATGTACAAGACGGGGGATCTGGTCCGGTACCCCGACGGCGGTGACCTGGAGTTCCTCGGTCGCCTCGACACCCAGATCAAGGTACGCGGATTGCGGGTGGAGTTGGGCGAACTGGAATCGGTGCTGGAGCAGCATCCGGATATCCGGCAGGCGGTGGTGGTGGCCCGCGACACCAGGGTGGGCGAGAGCGCCCTGGTCGGCTACGTCGTGCCGATGCCCGGCACGTTGCTGACGGCGGTCGGATGCCGCCAGCACCTCGCCGCGAGCGTGCCCCGCCACTCGGTGCCGAGCCGGTTCTACTTCCTGTCCGGACTGCCGCTGCTGCCCAACGGCAAGATCGATCGCAACGCCCTGCCACTGCCGGACGAGGCCGAACCCCAGCCGGCCGTCGTCGCGGACGAGTCCGCCCTGGACCTGCTGCCCGCGGTGCTGACCATCTGGCGCGACGTTCTCGGTACCCCGCACGTCGGCCCGCATCAGGACTTCTTCGAACTGGGCGGGCACTCCCTGCACGCGATGGAGATCGTGGCCCGCGTTCGGACCGATCACGGCCTGGCCACCAGCCTGGCCGCGCTCTTCGACCACCCCACCCCGGCCGGCTACGCCGCGCAGCTGTGCTGTTCGACCGAGCCGACGGCATGACCCGCATCACCGTGCCGACCCACCACCCCGCACACCGCAACCGAAAGGAACAGATCACATGACCGAGACTCTGAGCACCGGGATCCCCGCCGCCGAGCGGGAATTCGTGCGCCGCATCGGCCTGTACTACGAAAAGGACGGGATGGCCGCCGACCGTGGTGAGGTCATCGGCTGGCTGGTGATCAGCGACCCACCGCGGCAGAGCGCGAGTGAGATCGTCGCCAAGCTGGGGATCAGCCGCGAGACGGTGGACCGCGTCGCCGACCAACTGGTACCGGCCGGGTTCCTGTCCCGCGAGGACATCTCCGACGACGACTACTACCTGACCCTCCAGGACTCGGCCTGGCCAGCGGTGGTGCAGCACACGTTCGCCAGCTTCCCCCGGTTCCACCAGGTGATGCGCGACGGTTTGGCGGCCCTGTCCGGCGAGGACCCGCGGCGGCTGGCCCGCCTGTCCAACATGGAGCGCCTCTTCGACTACCTGGCCCGGGAGCTGCCGGTGCTCTGGCAACGGTACGAGAAGACCGGCGGCTGACGCGGATTCGGAGGGATCGATGACGTTTCAGCGGCTCGCGCCCACCGTCGAAAGGGCCGTGACGTACCTGTCGGGCTGTCTGTTCTTCGCGCTGGGCGCGTACCTGTTCATCGTGTCCGACCTCGGTACCGACCCGTTGGACACCTTCGCGCTCGGGCTGCAGCGGCACCTGCCGCTGACCGTCGGCATGGCACAGAGCGGGATCGCGGTGATCTGCCTGCTCACCGTGGCGGCCTGGACGCGGCGTCGACCGATCCTGTCGCCGCTGCTGACGTTCTTCCTGTGCGGGAGCGTCATCGATCTGCTCCGCGCCGGCGATCCGGCCCGGTTCCTCCCGCTCAACCCGGCCGAGATGCTGGTCGCCGGCACCGCCTGCTGCGCCTACGGCTCGTCGTTGATCATCATGAGCGGATTCGGGATCCGGGCCATGGACCTGCTGGCCATCGAGATGGTGAACCGCTGGCGATGGCCGTTCTGGGTCGGCAAGGGATGCCTGGAGATGGCCCTGCTCGGTACGGGCTGGCTGATGGGCGGCCCGGCCGGCGTCGGCACGGTGTGCTTCCTGGTCGGGGTCGACCTGCTCATTCAACCCCTGGTGTGGCTCAACGCGACCGCCCTGCGGGTCCGCAACCTCGGGCTGCCCCCACGGCTACCGGCCACCATGCCGGAGTCCACTTAGGAGGCGACGTGGACCGGAGTCCCTTGACAGACACCATGGCCGACGACTTCGACCGGTGGATCCTACGTCCGGTACCCCGCCCCGACGCGGCGCTGCGGCTGATCTGCGCACCATTCGCCGGCGGCGGCGTGACGGTGTTCCACGGCTGGGCCGAGCGATTGCCCGGGTACGTGGAGCCGTGGCTGCTGCGCCTGCCCGGACGGGAGGTGCGGCTGCGCGAGCGGCCGCACACCGACCTGCTCGCGCTGGTCCGGGAGGCCGCCGCCGTCTGCGCGTACCGGCTCGACCGGCCGTTCGCGCTCTTCGGGCACAGCCTCGGTGCGCTGGTGGCGTTCGAGCTCGCCCGCCAGCTGCGACGTGGCCACGGCCGTGAGCCGTTGCACCTGGCCGTCTCCGGCCGGCGCGCGCCGTGTCTGCCGGAGCGCTGCGAAACGGTCCACCACCTGCCCGACGACGAGTTCCTGAACATGCTGGACCGGCGCTTCAACGCGATCCCCCCGGTGATCCGGGACAGCCCCGAGATGCGGGCGCTGTACCTGCCGATCCTGCGCGCCGACATGACCATGCTCGAGACCTACCGGTACCGCGAGGAGGCGCCGCTGGACTGCTCGATCAGCGCCTTCGGCGGTACCCGGGATCCGGAGGCCGGCTTCGACGACCTGATGGGCTGGAGCTCTCTGGCCAGGGGCGGCTTCACGGCGACCATCTTCCCGGGCGACCACTTCTTCCTGCAGCCGCAACGCGACGCCGTGCTGCGGGCCCTGGCCCGAGAGCTGTCCCGGGTGCTGATCGCGGGGCCGGCACCGTCGTGACCACCACGATCGGCAGCGGTACCGGGCCCAGACGGCACGGGACGGCACGGGACGGCACGCCTGACGGGTGGTACGGCAATTTGTCGACAGCAAAGGAGCGAAGGCAGATGCGCACACGACTGGTCGGGGCCCTTGCCATGATCGTCATCGGTTCGATGGTCGGTCTGTTGACACTGCCGGGCGCCTCGTACGCGGCGTCCGCTACCAGAACCACCACCGGGTCGTTTGCCAACAACAACACGTTCACCTCGTCACTCGGCACCGACTGGCGGATCGGCGACTGCAATCTGTTCGAGGCCATAAATCCCTCGTACACCTACGTCCGGCTCACCCCGCCGGACAGCAACGGCAACGCCACCCTGACGTGGGGCGGGGTCGCCCAGACGACCCATACCAACAACGCCGATATCTGGTGGACCACCTTCACCTTCATCACCGCGTTCGGTTCCACCATCGTCACGTCACCAACGCTGCGGGGGGTGGACATGCAGACGGAGTGGCAGATCTACAGCTGGTCCCGCACGATCGACATCAGGATCGATCCGGCGCTGTACTTCGCGATCACCCAGGTGCGTTGGTCGAGTTCCTGCTGAAGCCGGCGGCCGTCGGCGGGTCTGGGCGGGTCGCGCCGATCGGAGTCGTCGCGAGATCTCATCACCGACCCGGTGGTTGAGGTCCTCCGGTTGGGGAAATGCTCAGTCTGAGAGGAGAAGCTCATGACTGAGGACCAGGACAAAACGGCGCGACCCGGCGGAAACGTCGAGCGCGGCCGCACGGCGGCCGACGACGCGGACGAGCTGCCCGCGCAGCCGACCGCGAACCGCGGACCGGACGACCTCAGCGACCTGCCGAAGCGGTCGTATCTGCCGGTACTCAAGCGGACGGTCACCGAATTCGGCGACGACAATGTGACCGTCTGGGCGGCCGCGTTGACGTACTACGGTGTGCTGTCCATCTTCCCCGGCCTGCTGCTGATGGTGACCGCGCTGCGGTTGTTCGGCTCCGATACCGTCTCGAAGGTCACCGACAACGTCGCCGGCATCGCGCCGGGCGGGGTCGGCGCCATCATCAAGAGCGCCGCGGGCAGCCTGCAGCACAGTCAGCAGGGCACCGCCGGGGTCGTCGCCATCATCAGTCTGCTCGGCGCGCTGTGGTCGGCGTCCGGTTACATCGGCGTATTCATGCAGGCGTCGAACGCCATCTACGACGTGCCGGAGGGCCGGCCGATCTGGAAGACGATCCCGATCCGGCTCGGCGTCACCGTCGTCACTGGCATCCTGCTGACCGTCGCCGCGCTCATGGTGGTGTTCACCGGCCCGCTTGCCGAACAACTCGGCCGTGCGCTAGGGATCGGCTCGGCCGCGGTGACGGCATGGAACATCGTCAAGTGGCCGGTGCTGGTGGTCATCGTCAGCCTGCTGTTCGCGATCCTGTACTGGGCCTCGCCCAATGCCAGGCACGGCGGTTTCCGGTGGGTCAGCCCGGGCGGGGTCGTCGCCGTGGTGATCTGGCTGGTCGCCTCCGCGGCCTTCGCGTTCTACGTGGCGAACTTCGGTTCCTACAACAGGACCTACGGCAGTCTGGCCGCCGTGATCCTGTTCCTCGTCTGGCTGTGGATCAGCAACATCGCGATTCTGCTCGGCGCGGAATTCGACGCCGAAATGCAGCGCAGTCGAGCCATCCAGGCGGGCCACCCCGAGACCGACGAGCCGTACATGGAGCTACGCGACACCCGCAAACTCGACACCCGTGACGCCAGTTGATCGCGACGGGTGGCTGGCCCCCGGCCACCCGTCGCGGAGCCTCACGCTTTGTCTCGGGGGTCAGGTCAGCGTCAGGGTTCCGACGATGTCGGTCGGTGCCGGTGAGCCGGCCGCCGGCTCCAGCGATACGCCGAATGCGGCGGCGTAGCCCATCCCGTCGACAAGGCGGGTCGCCCGGCTGCGGCCGGCGGTCAGGATGTTGACCGAGACCATCGGACCGTGACCGGTCTGTTTCCATAGCTGGTACGCCTTGCCGGCGCCGGGTGCCGGCAGCCCGGTCAGAATCACCTCCGCGCGGTCGCGTGATCGGGCCCGCACGACGACGACGTGCCCTCCGCGCATGTCCTCGGTGCTCACGGTCGCGTCCGGGGCGTTGAGAACCTCGGCCATCCGGCGCTCCTCGGTGCTCTGCGCCGGCGCATCCCGCCCGCGGTCGGCGGTGACGGCCCAGGTGCCTACGG
>JAVHWE010000291.1:0-2613 GCA_032160285.1 Micromonosporaceae bacterium
AGATCAGTACGCCCGAGGCGCAGGCGCTGCACGGCAAGGCCGCGATCGCCAACGCCCGGCTGGCGTACCAGCTGTCCGAGCAGGTCTTCTCCAGTGACCGGTGGCAGGCCCTGGCCGACGCCGGCGCGCACCCGCAGCGTCCGCTGTGGGCGTCCACATCGACGAAGAACCCGGCGTACCGCGACGTCATGTACGTCGAGGAGCTGATCGCGCCGGGCGTGGTGAACACCATGCCGGAGCCGACCATCCACGCCTTCGCCGACCACGGCGAGGTGCGGGGCGACACCATCACCGGCTACTACGACGACGCCCGGCGGGTGCTCGACGACCTCGCCCGGGTCGGCGTGGACTACGACGACGTGGTCGACACCCTGGAGCGCGAGGGCGTGGAGAAGTTCACCGCCAGCTGGACCGAACTCCTCGAGAACGTCGCCGCGTCGCTGGCGGCGGCGAAGTCCGGCCCGAGCGGAGGCGGTTCTTGAGCAGGCGGCACGGCGACGCGAGCGGCGAGGCACCGTGATGATCAATCCTCTCCGTGACCCACAGGACCGGCGGCTGCCCCGCATCCCCGAGCCGTGCGCCGTGGTGATCTTCGGCGTCACCGGCGACCTGGCCCGAAAGAAACTGATCCCGGCCATCTACGACCTGGCCAACCGCGGACTGCTGCCACCCGGCTTCGTCGTGCTCGGCTTCGCCCGGCGCGACTGGGTGGACGGCGACTTCGAGAAGCTGGCCCGCGAGGCCGCCCAGGAGCACGCCCGGACGCCGTGGCGTGACGAGGTCTGGGCCAGGCTGGCCGACAACATCAAGTTCGTGCCCGGGTCCTTCGACGACGACGCGGCGTTCGACCTGCTCTCGCGGACCCTCGACGACCTCCGCGACTCGCACGGCATCCAGGGCAACGCCGGCTTCTACCTGTCGATCCCGCCGTCTGCCTTCCCGGTCGTGCTCAAGCAGCTCGAACGCACCGGGATGAGCGACAACGACAAGTCCGGCGGCTGGCGCCGGGTCGTGGTGGAGAAGCCGTTCGGCAACGACCTGGAGTCGGCCAAGCAGCTCAACGAGCTGGTCGACCACGCGTTCACCGCCCAGGACGTGTTCCGCATCGACCACTACCTGGGCAAGGAGACGGTCCAGAACATCCTGGCGCTGCGCTTCGCCAACCAGCTCTTCGAACCGGTGTGGAACTCCCGGTACGTGGACTCGGTTCAGATCACGATGGCCGAGGACGTCGGCATCGGCAGCCGCGCCGCCTTCTACGACCAGGTCGGTACCGCCCGCGACGTGCTGCAGAACCACCTGATGCAGCTCCTCGCGCTGGTCGCGATGGAGGAGCCGACCAGCTTCGACGCCAGCGAGATCCGCACCGAGAAGCTCAAGGTGCTGCGCGCGATCACCCTGCCGGCCGATGTCGTCCGCGACACGGTACGCGGGCAGTACCTGTCCGGCTGGGTGGCCGGCGAGCGGGTGCCGGGATACCTGGAGGAGGAGGGTGTCCCGGCCAGCTCCACAACCGAGACGTATGTGGCCGTAACCCTCGGTATCCAGAACCGGCGGTGGGCCAGTGTGCCGTTCTACATCAGGGCCGGCAAGCGCCTGCCCCGCCGGGTCACCGAGATCGCCGTGCTCTTCAAGAACGCGCCGCACCTGCCGTTCCACCCGGCCGACGTGGAGATGCTCGGCAACAACCAGCTCGTCATCCGGGTGCAGCCCGACGAGGGCGTGACGCTGAAGTTCGGCTCGAAGGTACCGGGGACCACGATGGAGGTCCGTGACATCACCATGGATTTCCAGTACGGCGAGGTGTTCACCGATGCCAGCCCGGAGGCGTACGAACGGCTCATCCTCGATGTGCTGCTCGGCGACAAGACCCTGTTCCCCGACGCCGCCGAGGTCGAGGCGGGCTGGAAGGTCGTCGACCCGCTGGAGGAGCAGTGGGCCGGCACCAAACCCGAGCGGTACCGGGCCGGCGAGTGGGGACCCCGCGCCGCGGACGAGATGCTCGCCCGGACCGGTCGGGCCTGGCGGCGGGCATGAGCAGGCCCGCCGAGGCGGTCCGGCCCTGCGAGACCATGCGGGAGATTTCATGATCGGACTGTGGGACACCACCGGGAACGCCGTGGTCAAGGCGCTCTCCGCCGAGCGGCGTACCGCCGGCGGGGTGACCAGCGGGCTGGCCCTGACGCTCATCGTGGTGGCCGACGAGGCGGAGGTCCGCAACGCCGAGGCGGCCGCCACCGTCGCCGCCGCCGCGCACCCGTGCCGGCTGCTCATCGTCGTCCGCGACGAAGTCACCCACGAGCGCTCCCGGCTGGACGCCGAGGTGGTCGTCGGTGGTCGGCTGGGTCCGTGCGAAGCGGTCGTGATGCGTACCCGTGGCCGGCTCGCCCTGCACGCCGAGTCGGTGGTGATGCCGCTGCTCGCCCCCGACGTACCGGTCGTGACCTGGTGGCGGTCCGGACCGCCGGACCGGATCGCCTACGACCCGCTCGGTGTGGTCGCCGAACGGCGGATCACCGACACCACCCAGGCCGACGACCCGATCGCCGCGCTGCGGATACGCGCCGACGACTACGCTCCGGGCGACACCGACCTGGCCTGGACCCGGATCAC
>JAVHWE010000313.1:0-4580 GCA_032160285.1 Micromonosporaceae bacterium
GCCGGGTCGCCGTGCTCCAGGGCGGCGGCGCACGCCCGGCGAACCCGACCGGGGAGACGCCGCTGGACGAGGTCGATTCACCGTTCCTCGGTCTGGTCGACGACAGCACCCGCGGCACCGCTCCGGCCGCCCGGGCCGGCAACGGTCATACCGGCCGGGTCGGCAACGGTCCGACCGCCCGGGCCGGCAATGATCTCACCGGTGGAGCCGGCGCGAATGGCGTCGGCGGGGCCGGCGCGAACGGCGTCGGCGGGGCCGGGGCGAACGGCGGTCCGCGCCACGCCGCGCCGCCGGTCATCGAGCCCACCGGGCGGATCCTGAGCACGCACGAGATCGACATCGACGACTTCGACGACGACTTCGGCGCCGGCCGGGGCACCGCCGCGCTCCCGGGTGCCGACGCCCTGGTGGCGCTGGCCGGCCGCACCGTCGAGCCACCCACGTGGGGCAGCGGTGACTCGTGGGGCGGGGGTGACCCGTGGGGCGCCACGCCGCCCGGCCCGGCCGCGCGCACCGCCGAGCCGCTGCGCGCCACACCCACCACCGACCAGGCCCGGTTCGACGAGCCCCAGTCCGACCGGCCCCCGTTCGACCGGCCCCCGTTCGACCGGCCTCCGTTCGACCAGCCCCGATTCGGTCGGCCCCCGGTCGACCGGCCCGGCACCGATCAGCCGACCGCCGACCGCGGGGGACCGGCCAACCCCGCCGGTACCACCGGGACGGCACCGCGCACGCGCAGTGCAGACCTGGTCCTCACCCGTACGACGGTGCCGGAACGGGGGTCCAAACGCTCCCTGCTCGAGAAGTCGCGGCGGCCCCGCCGCCGCGACCGCGATCCCGCCGTCGAGCTGGCCATCACCGAGATCGCCGGTCACCTCACGTTCACCCCCAACTCGGTCACCGCCTGGTACTGGCTACCGGAGGTGCGGTGGGCCTTCCGGCCCGATGCCGAGCGCGAGGCGCTGCTGTCGGCGATCTCCGAGCAGTACGCGGGGCTGGCCGGTTTCCGCGTACACCTGCGCCGCACCACCCGCCCGTTCCCGGCCGACCAGTGGGCTCGGGTGGTGGACGCGCACGCGCCGCACCCGCTGCCCGGCGTGCCGGGCGCGCCGTCGTGGTCGGACCACCTGGTCGCCGCCCAGCAGCACCTGCTCCAGGTCAACCACGCCGAGGGCCAGACGTACCTGGGCATCACGTTCGCCCGGCGCACCCTCGGCGACAACCTGTCGGAACGGGTCGGCCGCCTGTTCAACAAGGGCGTTGCCGGCGGCGAGCGGCGCCGGATGGCGCGCACCATCGAGCAGTTCGACGAGGTCCTCGGCGCGTTCGGGATGCGCGGGCGCCGGGTCACGGTGCAGGAGCTGGAGTGGCTGCTGTACCGCTCGGTCGCGCTCTGCATGCAGCCGCCGACGATGCTGTCGCCGATCGACCACGGCGGCTGGGAGCGGGGCGACCTGCTGGCGTTGACCGAGCAGATCGAGCGGTACCGCACGCCCTACGGCTCGACAGTCAAGCTGGTCAACCGGATGACCGGCGAGGAGCGGCACGTCGCCGTGCTCGCGGTCGGCCGGATGGAGCCCCTCGACATCCCCGAGCGGCACGAACCGTGGCAGCACTTCCACGAGCGGCTGCCGTGGCCGATGGAGCTGTCGTCGCGGGTGGACATCCTCGGCCCGTCCGACTCGTTCCGCAATCTCGAGCACCGGCTGCGCCTGATCCGGTCCCAGCAGATCGACTACGCCGAGCACGGCATCGACTCCCCGCCCGAGCTGGAGCGGCTGGCCAAGCGGGCGCTGACCATCGGCGACGACATCAGTACCGGGCTGCCGGTCGACTCGTCGCGGGCGCACGGCTGGCACCGGATCGCGGTCAGCGGCCGCAGCCGGGAGGAGTGCCTCGAACGGGCCCGCCGGCTGACCCAGCTGTACTCCCGGGAGATGCGGATCTCGTTGCAGCACCCGAAGAACCAGGACTGGCTGGCCCGCGAGTTCATCCCGGGCGAACCGCTGGCCAACACCGGGTACCTGCGGCGGATGCCGATCAAACTGTTCGCGGCCGGCCTGCCGCAGGCCGCGTCGACGGTCGGCGACCAGCGCGGCGACCTCATCGGACGTACCGCCGGCACCTGCCGTCGGCCGGTCTTCCTGGACCTGCACTTCCCGATGGAGGTGCGGGAACGCTCCGGGCTCGCGGTGTTCGTGGCCGAGCCCGGTGGCGGCAAGTCGACCCTGCTCGGCGCGCTGGGTTACCTGGCCGCGCGGCGTGGGGTCCAGGTCACCCTGCTGGATCCGTCCGGTCCGCTGGCCCGGCTGTGCGCCATGCCCGAACTCAAGCCGTACGCGCGGGTCCTCAACCTGACCGGCTCCGAGCAGGGCACGCTCGCGCCGTACGCGTTGATCCCGACGCCGCTGCGCACGCACCATGTGCCCGGGGCGACCGGCGACCGGGAGTTCGAGATCGCGGTGTCCAACGCCCGCGCCGAGCGGCGCATGCTGGTCCAGGACATCTGCATGATGCTGGTACCGCCGCAGGTGGCCCGCGAGGCGTCCACCGCGACGATGCTGCGTCACGCGGTCCGGCAGGTCCCGGCCGAGGAGACGTCCACCCTCGACGACGTCGTCGCGCTGCTGCAGGGTATCGGCGACGACGAGTCCCGCGAGCTGGGCAACCTGCTGCTCGACACCGCCGAGATGCCGCTGGCGACGCTGTTCTTCGGCCAGCCCGCGTCCGGTGCGCTGTCGGCGGACACCGCGCTGACCGTCATCACCATGGCCGGGCTCCGGCTGCCCGACCTCAAGATCGAACGGGAGTACTGGTCGGCCGAGGAGTCGCTCGCGCTGCCGATGCTGCACACCGCGCACCGCCTCGCGGTACGCCGGTGTTACTCCGGTGACATGCACCGGCGCAAGATGGTCGGCCTCGACGAGGCGCACTTCATGGAGGGGTGGCGGTCCGGCCGCTCGTTCCTGGTCCGGCTGGCCCGCGACAGTCGCAAGTGGAACCTCGCGGCGCTGGTGGCGTCCCAGAACCCGCGCGACATCCTCGGCCTGGACGTGCAGAACCTGGTCTCGACGGTCTTCGTCGGCCGGATCGCCGAGGACACCGAGATCGCCGAGGAGGCGCTGCGCCTGCTGCGGGTGCCGACCGGCGTCGGGTACGAGCAGACCCTCGCCGCGCTGTCGCAGGCGGACACGTCGTCACAGTCGCGACTGGGCTTCCGCGAATTCGTCATGCGCGACGTCGACGGGCGGGTCCAGAAGTTGCGCGTCGACGTGTCGTACGTCGCCGACCTGTTGACCTACCTCGACACGACCCCGGCGGCGGCCGTCGGTACGCCGGCCCAGCTCACCGCCCCGCCCGACGAAGCGGAGGACTGACCGTGCAGGCCTCGCGGCGACGTCGAGCGGTACCCCTGATCCTGGCCGTGTTCGTGGCCGCCGTGGCCACCCTGTTCGTGGGCGTGCGACCGGCGCTGGCCGCCCCGCCCGGTCCACCGATCCAGGCGCCGGCCGGCCTGTGTACCACCGACGAGTGGCGCAACCCGGCCAACTTCGAACGGTGCACGTCGGGCCTGCAGGACCTGGGCGCGTCCCGGCTCCAGTGCGTGCTCGCACCCACGCCGAGTACCCCAGACTCGGGGACCGCCGGCTGGTTTGCCGCCCGCTCCGCGGCGTACGACCAGCCCGGACCGAAGGGTCTGTCCACCCGGTACGGCTACGCGGGGTACGACTACACGACGTACGACATCGGCTGCGCGCAGACGGTGATGCACCCGGACTACAAGTTCGAGAACACGGTCGCCAACGGCGAGTTCATGATGGCGACCGGGGTGATCGGCGCGGCCAACGCGCTCCGCGAGCGGGCCTGGAACCCGAAGTCGATGTGGGGCTGGGCCGACCCGCTCGTCGACAAGGCCACCAAGGCGGTGTACGTCAAGGTCTTCACCGTCTTCGGCGCGATCACGCTGGCCGTCGTCGGGCTGTATCTGCTGTGGCGCTCCCGCCAGTCGGACATGTCGAACGCGATGACCACGGCCGGCTGGGCGGTGCTGGTGATGGTCATCATCACCGCGATCGCGCACTGGCCGACCTGGTCGGCCAACGTCGCCGACAGTACCCTCGTCGGATCGCTGGGCGTCATCCACGACGCGGTCGGACCGCCGTCCCAGGACACCCCCGCCGCCCAGTGCCGCAACCCCGACCCGCAGGGCTGTATCGACCACCGGAGCCCGGCGATCCGGGCCAGCGACACGGCCACCGACGGCATGCTCTACCGCAACTGGCTGCGCGGCGAACTCGGCTCCGCCGACAGCGCGACCGCGCGCCGGTACGGCCCAGTGCTCTACGACGCGAAGTCGTTCACCTGGGGCGAGATGCAGGACATCCGCGACGACCCCAAGCAGCGCCAGGTCCTGATCGACCAGAAGCAGCAGCGGTGGATGAAGGTCGCCGAGCAGATCAAGGCCGACGACCCGGAGGCGTACGAGTACCTGCAGGGAACCAGGGGCATGGACCGCATCGGTGCCGGCTTCATCGCGATCCTGGCGTCGCTGTTCTTCGCGATGTTCGACATCACCGCGT
>JAVHWE010000340.1:0-5731 GCA_032160285.1 Micromonosporaceae bacterium
CCCCGCCCGGGTTCGCCGAACGGGTGATATTTCGGCTGGCGCGCGGCACCGGCCTGCCGCTGACCGAGGCCCGCAACCACTTCGAGGCCCAGGGCGCGCGGGACGCGCTGGTCGAGGCGTCCGGTCAGCTCCGGACGATCGTGGCCGGCCTGTACAAGATCGCCAACGACATCCGGTGGATGGGGTCGGGTCCCCGGGCCGGGCTGCGGGAGTTGCACATCCCGGACCTCCAACCGGGATCGTCGATCATGCCGGGCAAGGTGAACCCGGTGGTGGCCGAGGCGGTACGCCAGGTCTGCGCCCAGGTGTACGGCAACGACGCGGCGGTGGCGTTCGCCGGTTCGCAGGGCGACTTCGAACTCAACGTCATGGTGCCGGTGATCGCCCGCAACCTGCTGGAGTCGGTACGCCTGCTGGCCAACGTGAGCCGGCTGCTGGCCGACCGATGCGTGACCGGCCTGGTCGCCGACGCCGAGGTGTGCCGACGGTACGCGGAGAGCTCGCCCGCGATCGTCACGCCGCTCAACTCGTACCTCGGCTACGACGAGGCGGCCGCCGTGGCCAAGCAGGCACTGGCCGAGGGGAAGACCATCCGCCAGGTGGTGATCGAGCGCGGCCACGTCGCCAGCGGAAAGATCACCGAAGACGATCTGAACCGGGCGTTGGACGTGCTCGGGATGACCCGACCGTAGGTCTACGCCAGCGCGGTGGCCACGGCGCGGGCGGTCGCCACCACCTGGGGGCCGACGGTGTCGACGTCCAGCGCGGTCAGCGCCACCACACCCACGCTCGCCTCCAGTCCCTCGACGCCGGGTACCGCCGCGGCCACCCCGTACGCACCGGGTTGAAGTTGACCGGTACTCGTCAGGTACCCGAATTCGCCGTCGCGGCCGGCGAGGATGGCCAGTCCGGCGGCGCCCAGTTCGAGTGGGTGGCGCGACCCGGTCCGGTACGCGATGTGGAACTGGGTCCAGCTCGGCTCGACCACGGCGAGAGCCAGCCCCTCGCCGCCCTCGGCGATGGTCAGGTGGGCGGTCGCGCCGACCTGCTCGGCGAGCCGGCGAAGGCACGGTAGCGCCGCGTCGGCGACCAGCGGCTGGGCGCGCCGGGCCAGGTGCAGGACGCCCGCGCCGAGCCGCAGCCGGCCGGCCGGGTCGCGGCGGATCATGCCGTGTTCGCCGAGGGTGGTGGCCAGCCGGTACACGACCGCGCGGCCGACCCCGAGCCGCGCGGCCGCCTCGGTGACGGTGAGGCCGCCGGGCGCGTCCGCGACCAGTTGCAGCAGGCGAAGCCCGCGGTCGAGAGTCTGCGCCGTCTCGGTTGCCACGGGCAGAATCTACGCGCCGTAGCGGCTTCCGCGCGTTTCGGTTCTGTGTCGTCGATGCCGCGCGCGCCTGGGGGTCGCCAATTCACTACACCCCGGCCGCTACCCTGACAGGGTGACCCTGAGGCTGTACGACACCGCGACCCGCCAGGTGCGGGACTTCGTCCCGCGGACCCCCGGAGAGGTCGGGATCTACCTGTGTGGTCTCACGCTTCAGGGCGGCCCGCACATCGGCCACCTGCGTGGTGGCGTCAACTACGACGTGCTCCGGCGCTGGCTGACGCATTCCGGGTACCGGGTGCGGTTCATCCGCAACGTCACCGACATCGACGACAAGATCCTGGTCAAGTCGGCCGAGCGGGATGAGCCGTTCTGGCAGATCGCGTACGCCAACGAGCGGCAGCTCAGCCGGGACTACGCGACGCTCGGCGTACAGCCGCCGACCTACGAGCCGCGGGCCACCGGTCACATCCCGGAGATGCACGAGCTGATCAAACAGCTGATCGACAAGGGCCACGCGTACGCCGCCCCGGACGGTAGCGGCGACGTGTACTTCGACGTCCGCTCCTACGCCGACTACGGGGCGCTGTCGGGCCAGCGGGTCGACGCGATCGAACCGGCCGACGACGCGCCCGTCCGCTGCAAGCGGGACCCCCGCGACTTCGCCCTGTGGAAGGGCGCCAAGGCCGACGAGCCGGCCGATGCGAGCTGGCCGTCGCCGTGGGGCCCCGGCCGACCCGGCTGGCACATCGAGTGCTCGGCGATGTGCCGGCGCTACCTCGGCGACGAGTTCGACATCCACGGCGGCGGTCTCGACCTGGTCTTTCCGCACCACGAAAACGAGCTGGCCCAGTCGCGCGCCGCCGGGCTCGGGTTCGCCCGCTACTGGGCGCACGTCGCGCTGCTCAACCTCGGCGGTACCAAAATGGCCAAGTCGCTGGGGAACGTGCTGGGTGTCACCGCGCTGGTCGCGACCGGTGTCCGGCCGGTGGAGCTGCGCTACTACCTGGTCGCGCCGCATTACCGGTCCCCGATCGACTTCTCCGACGAGGCGCTGCACGAGGCCGCCGCGGCGTACCGGCGGATCGAGGGCTTCGCGTCTCGCGCCGCCGAACTGGTCGGGGTGGTCGAACCGGCCGGGCTGCCGGGCGAGTTCGTCGCGGCGATGGACGACGATCTCAACACCTCGCGGGCGCTCGCCGTGGTGCACGACACCGTGCGTACCGGCAACGCACTGCTCTCCGACGGTGACTGCGCCGCCGTGGCGTCAGCTCTCTCCCGGGTACGGGCGACGCTGGCCGTCCTCGGCCTGGATCCGTTCGACCCACAGTGGACAGACAAGTCGGACACCGGGTTGACCGGCGTGGTGGACTCGCTGGTCGCGCTCGCCCTCGAACAGCGGACCGCCGCCCGCGAGCGGCGCGACTGGGGCGCGGCCGACGCCGTACGGGACCGGCTCAAGCAGGCCGGGGTCGTCGTCGAGGACACGCCGGCCGGTCCACGATGGACAGTGGCAGAACCCTCGTCCGCAAATCCCGCCTCTTCGGAAGGCAGCTGATGGCCGGCAACTCCCAGCGCCGGGGCCGGCGTTCCACCCCACGCAAGGGCCCCAGTGTCGGTTCGGGCGGCAAGAACCGCCAGAGCCTCACCGGTCGGGGCCGCACCCTGCCCGCTGACGAGCGGCCGTGGCACAAGGGGTACTCCGGCGACGAGCCGCTGCCCGAGCGCACCGCCTGGAAGCAGGACAAGGAGCGCCGCAAGGCGGCGGCGGAAGGACGCAAACCGAAGATAGGCATCCCGGGCGCGAAGCCCACCACGACCGGTAAAGCGACGCCGTCGGACGGCCGGTCTGGTGGTGGCCGGTCGGCGGATGGCCGGTCTGGTGGTGGCCGGTCAGCGGGCGGCCGGTCTGGCACCGGCAGGGGAGGCCCCCGGGTCGCGCCAGGCCGCCGGTCCGCGCCGCCCAAGGAGGCCGCGGAGCTACTCGTCGGACGAAATCCGGTGGTGGAGGCCCTGCGGGCGCACATCCCCGCGGTGGCGCTCTACGTCGCCCTTGGCATCGATGTCGACGACCGGGTGAAGGAGGCGATCGCGATCGCCGGCGATCGCGGTATCCCGCTACTGGAAGTCGGCCGCGCCGAGCTGGACCGGATGACCGGTGGCGTGCTGCACCAGGGCATCGGCGTACAGGTACCGCCGTACGCGTACGAGTCGTTCGACGATCTGGTCGCGGCCGCCGCCGAGCGGGTGGCGCCGGTGCTCGTGGCGCTCGACGGGGTCACCGATCCACGTAACCTCGGCGCCGTGGTGCGCTCCGCCGCGGCGTTCGGCGCGCACGGGGTGTTCCTGACCGAACGGCGCGCCGCCGGCATGACGGCGACCGCCTGGCGTACCAGTGCCGGTGCCGCGGCCCGGATTCCGGTCTCCCAGGTGACCAATCTGACCCGCGCGCTGAAGGCGTGCCAGGAGCGTGGCTTCGCCGTCGTGGGGTTGGACGCCGACGGCGAACTGTCGCTGTACGACCTGGAGGTCGCGGTCGGGCCGTTGGTCATGGTCGTCGGGTCCGAGGGGCGCGGGCTGTCGCGGCTGGTGGCGCAGACCTGCGACCTGCTGGTCAACATCCCGATGGCGTCCGATGTGGAGTCGCTCAACGCCTCCGTCGCCGCCGCCGTCGCACTCGGCGAGGTCGCCCGTCGCCGAGCGGTGAAGCCAGCCTGATCGCGGCCGGTCGCACAGGCGGTCTCGCGCGCCGGATCGCGTAGCGCACAGCGGCCGCCATGCCGGAATACAGCATGGCGGCCGCTGTGCGGTCCTGACAATTACAGCCGCAGTCCATTCACGGCGTGGAACGCGTGGTGGGACCCGATGCGCGGCTTGACGTACACGATGTCCCCGAGGCTGGGTGCGTGACGTGAGTCGGTGCGGACGACGAACCGCTCGTCCTGCCCCTCCAGCGCCACCGTGCCGTACACGTACGCGTCGGAGCCAAGCTCTTCGACCAGGTCGACGTGGATCGGCATGCCGCCGTCGCCGGCACCGACCAGTTCGGTGTCCTCGGGACGGAACCCGACCTGTACGTGCGTGGCTGCGCCGGAGTGGGCGGCCGCGATCTGCTCGCGGGTGAGCGGCAGCGTCATGTCCGCGAACTTGGCGCCCGATTCGGTGAGCGGCACAGTCTTGATGTTCATCGCGGGGGAGCCGATGAAGCCGGCGACGAATACGTTCTTCGGCCGGTCGTACAGTTCGCGCGGACTCGCGACCTGCTGGAGCACCCCGTCGAGCAGGACGGCCACCCGGTGGCCCATGGTCATGGCCTCGACCTGGTCGTGGGTGACGTACACCGTGGTGATGCCGAGGTCGGACTGGAGGGTGGCGATCTGCGAGCGGGTCTGCACCCGGAGCTTCGCGTCGAGGTTCGACAGCGGCTCGTCCATGAGGAAGACCTGCGGCTCGCGGACGATCGCGCGACCCATCGCGACGCGCTGGCGTTGACCACCGGAGAGCGCCTTCGGCTTGCGGCTGAGGTACTCCTCGAGCTGCAGCAGACTGGCGGCCTTCTTGACCCTGGTGTCGATCTCGTGCTTCGGCGTCTTGCGCAACTTCAGCGCGAACGCCATGTTCTCGTACACCGTCATATGCGGGTACAGCGCGTAGTTCTGGAAAACCATCGCGATGTCGCGCGCCTTCGGCGGCAGGTTCGTAACATTACGGTTCTGGATGAAAATCGAACCGTCGTCGACATCCTCCAGACCCGCGAGCATCCGCAGGCTGGTTGACTTGCCGCAACCCGACGGGCCGACCAGGACGAGGAACTCGCCGTCGCCGATCTCCAGGTCGAGCCTGTCCACCGCGGGGCGTGAGGTTCCCGGGTAAGTCCGGGAGGCCTTGTCGTACTTGACCGTAGCCATGACGAAGAATGTCCTTCCACCGGCAGGAACGTGCCGGACGATCCGAGTGAAAGCACCGGGCGGCGACGCCGTCCGGTCAGGCCAACCTAGATGCGTTTTGATCGGCTGCCAAGCCGGCCGCCACGATACGGGACAGTATGGTGCGTAGAGTCCGGCTTGGTGGCGGTCCCGGTGGGCGCGCTGTGGCCGCGTACCATCTCATGGGTACCCCGCCCGGTACCCTCCGCCGACGTGGCGCAATTGGTAGCGCACCCGACTTGTAATCGGAAGGTTGGGGGTTCAAGTCCCCCCGTCGGCTCCACTCGTTAGTGCTTGCCCTGCGAGTTCTTCTCGTTCTTGACGGGTTGTGTAGTTCGTGGCGGTCGAGCTCGACCTGATCCTCGCGCGGGTGAACGCAACCGGTCGGAGTTGACCAGGACCGCCTCCCATCTGAGGCTGTCCTCAAGCTGCTGCCGGCGGTGCACCTTCAGCACCGCTACCGTGCCGCTGTTGAGGTGCT
>JAVHWE010000349.1:0-6604 GCA_032160285.1 Micromonosporaceae bacterium
CAGCGACGTGCCCGCGCGGCGGACAACCGACCGACACGAATCGGAATATAGACGAACGTCCTTCTCCAGGGGTGCCGATCCCGAGGACGGCGGGTACGGCGAGGGTGCTCGCCCCGACGGTCCAGAATGGTGACGGGGTTGCGACTGCAACGGTTGGCGTGGAGTCGGGGGACTACGACGCGGCGCACGGTGGCATACACGGCAGCCGTTGACGCGGCGGCCGTGGCAGCGGCGATGGGTGACCAGTACCGGGTGGAGATCGAGCCGTTCGCGGTGCGTATCGCCGGGCCGCGGTGCGGTTTGCTCGCGACCGGGTGGCGGCGTCGCTCGTTCGCGTTGTGGCGGACGTACGAGGACGAAACGGTAACGTCCGATTATGCCCGGGACGGGATGACGAGCTGCGGCCGTTTCGAGGATGGTCTCGCCGTGGTGTACTGGGCGCATTCCGTGAGGCCGCCGTGGATGGATGTGTGCGCCGTGAGGGCTCTGGTTGTCGGCGGTACCGGATTCCTGGGTCAGCATGTCGTTGGTGAACTGCGGCGGCGTGGTCACCGCGTCACCGTCCTGGTGCGCACGCCGGGAGCCGAGCCGGTCGATGGGGTCGAGACCCGGACCGGAGATGCGACTGAGCTGACCGTCGAGGCGTGGGCGGACCTTCTCGCCGGGCACGACGGGCCGGTGTTCGCCGCAGGTGTCGACGATCGGGTCGTGCCGCCCGCGCCGGCCGCGGACTTCTTGGCACGCGTGAACGTGACACCGCTGCGCCGGCTGATGCATGCGGCCGTGCGGGCAGGGTGCAGCCGCGCCGTAGTGCTCGGGTCGTACTTCACCACGATGAATCGGCAGCGGCCCGATCTGCGGCTCGCGCAGCGACATCCGTACATCCGCAGCCGTGTCGAACAGATGCGGGCCGCGCGGGCGGCCGCCGGGGTCCGGGTGCCGGTCGCGTGCATCGAAATTCCGTTTGTGGTCGGGCGGGCCTCGGGGCGGCGATCTGTGTTCGCGCCCGCCGTTCCGTGGCTGGCGTCCCGCGTGCCATTGGTGGCGCCGCGCGGTGGTACGGCCGTGGTGTCATCGCGGGCCGTCGCGGAGGCCGTGGTCGGTGCGTTCGAGCGCGCCGCGGGCGGCGACTTCCCGGTTGTGGAGGAGAACCTGTCATGGCATGAACTCCTGCGGCGGCTCGCCGAGGCGGCCGGGCGGCGTCCGCCCGTGCGGGTGTGGACCCTGCCTCGCCCCTTCTTGAGCGGCCCCGCCCGGGCCGTGGGGTGGGCCCACCGCCTGCGCGGCCGCGAACCCGGGGTGGCGGCCGCCCACGTGGCGGAACTGTTCACTCAGGACCTCTTCCTCGACCCGGCGGTCAGCCGTGACGAGCTCGGCGTCAGTGTGCGTGGCCTCGACGAGCCGCTGCGCGACACGGTGGCGGTCGACCGGTGACGACCGACCTCGCCGTGGTGACCGGGGGCGCCGGACACGTGGGCACCAATCTCGTCGAGGCCCTCACCGCGGCCGGCCACCAGGTCCGCGTGGTCGATCTGCGCGAGCCCGTCACAGCGTGCGGCTTCGGCGCCCAGTGGGTACAGGCGGATGTCCGTAACGCCGCGGCGCTGCGCAGGGCGTTCACCGGTGCCGCCGTCGTCTACCACCTCGCCTCGCTGATCTCGACGGTCGGCGGACTCGGGGGCAGGGTCGAGTCGATCAACGTCGGCGGGGCCCACACCGTCGCGACCGCCGCGCTCGCGGCCAGGGTGGGACGGTTGGTGCATTGCAGCTCGATCCACGCCTTCCACCTTCGCCGCCCCGCCGTCGACGAGACAGCACCGCGCAGCGACGGCCCGCGCGCGGCGCCGTACGACCGTTCCAAGGCGCTCGGCGAGGCGAAGGTACGCGCGGCGGTCTCCGACGGGCTGGACGCCGTCATCGTCAACCCGACGGGCATCATCGGCCCCCGCGACGAGGCGCCGTCGCGGATGGGCACCGTCCTCCGCCAGTTCTGGCGCGGCCGCCTTCCGGCAACGTCCAGCGGCGGCTTCGACTGGGTCGATGTGCGCGACGTGGCCGCTGCTTTGCAGGCTGCCGCCAGCCGGGGCCGTACGGGGGAAAGCTATCTGGTCGGCGGCCACCGCTGCACGTCACGACAGCTGCTCGAGATGGCCGCCGCGGTAAGCGGGCGGGCCCAGCGGGTGCGGGCGATTCCGCTGTGGTCGTTGCGGATGGTGTCGCCGCTCACAACCGTCGTCGCCCGGCGCAACGGGAACCCGTTGATTCCGACGACCGAGGCCCTCGCCGCGCTCGCGGCGTTCCCGCGGATAAGCCACGCAAAAGCCGCGAAGGAGCTGGGGTACATGCCCCGACCCCTCGAGCAGACACTGCGCGACCTGTACACGTACTACCGCGAGGCGGGTGTGGTCCCTGGGTGACGGCGGGCGATGGTCGAGGCCCGCACCGACCGGCGACGACCCCTACGATGCCGGTGGTGACCATTCAGTACCGGATCCTGGGACCTTTGGCGGTCAGCGACGGCGAGCGGCGCCTGTCGTTGCCGGCCGGCCGGCAACGGACCGTGTTGGCGGCCCTGCTGCTGCGCGCCGACGAAGTCGTCTCGGTCGACGAGCTGATCGCTCCGCTGTGGTGCGACAATCCGCCCGAGCACCCCCGGGCGGCTTTGCAGAGCTTGGTGACCCGGCTGCGCCGGACGCTGGGACCGGCGGCGTCCGGACTGCAGACCTGGCCCAACGGCTACCGGCTGATGGTGCAAGCGGACGCTGTCGACCTGCACCGTTTCGTGCGGGGAGTGGCCGCCGCCCAGCGGGCAGCCGCCGACGGCGACCTCGCGCGCGCGGCGGACGAGTACGCGCGGGCCGACGCGCTGTGGTCTGGCCCGCCGCTGGCCGATGTGCCCTCGGACTGGCTACAGCAGCACGAGGTACCCCGCCTGACCGAACTGCGGCTACATGCCACGGAGGAGTGTTACGCGGTGCGGCTGCGACTGGGCCGACACGACGCGCTGGTTGGCGAGTTGCGTGCGCAGGTGGCGCTGCACCCGCTGCGCGAGCGGTTCTGGGCTCAGCTGATGGCGGCGCTGCATGCGGCGCAACGCCGGTCCGAAGCGCTCGCCGCCTACCGCTCGGTGGTCGCGTTGCTGCGCGAGGAACTCGGCATCGACCCCGGGGCCGAACTCCAGCGCCTGCACCGGGAGATTCTCACCGGGACGCTGACGCAGGTGGTCGAGGAGCCGCCCGAGGAATCGGGACCGCTGTTCCAGCTTCCGCCCGACACTCCCGACTTCGTCGGCCACGAGGAGACCGTCGCCACCGTACGGGAGCTGCTCGCACCGGTGGTCGGTGCCGGCGCCCTGCCGGTGGTCGTCCTGTGGGGCCAGGCCGGCGTGGGTAAGACGACCACGGGCGTACACGTCGCGCACGACCTGCGCCACCGGTACCCGGACGGGCAGCTGTACGCCCACCTCGCCGGCGCCGGCCCGCATCCGCGCGACCCCACCGACATCCTCGCCGACCTTCTGCGCGATCTCGGGGTGGATGGCCGCCGGCTGCCCGACGGCCTCGAGCGACGGAGCGCGGCCTACCGGGCCCGGCTGGCCGACCGGCGGATCCTGGTCTTCCTGGACGACGCCGCGTCGGTCGCGCAGATCACCCCCCTGCTACCCGGTACGGGCAGCTGCGCGGTGCTGGTGACCAGCCGCCGGTGGCTCGGTGGGCTGGCCAGTGTGCGGTCGATCCGGTTGGCGCCCCTGCACGCGACGGCGGCGGTCGCGCTGCTGACCGCGATGGCCGGTCGGGACCGGGTGATGGCCGAGTACGAGGCGGCCGAACAGGTGGTCGCCGCGTGCGGAAATCTGCCGTTGGCGATCCGGATCGCCGGCGCCCGGTTGGGTCGCAGTCCGGCGCTCCGGCTCGACCGGCTGGCCCGCAGTCTCGCCCACGACGGCGGGCGGCTGGACGAGCTGACCCTTGGCGAGGTCACCATACGCACCGGCCTGAACCTGAGCTACCAGGCGCTGTCCCCGCCGGCCCAGCGGCTGTTCCGGGCCCTGGGTGCGTTGTCGACCGCGGTGGTGCCGGTGTGGGCCACGCCGGCGTTGCTCGGGGACGGCGCGACCGCGACGGTGGCCGCGACGGAGGAACTGATCGGGGCAAGCCTGGTCACCGCCGCTACCTCGGCGCATACCGGTGAACCGCGACTGGAGCTCCACGACCTGGTGCGCCTGTTCGCCGGCGAGCTCGCCGATCGGGCGGAGGCGGCCAGCTCGCTCGCGGCATTGCTCAGCGACGCGCGCGCCCTGACCCGCCAGGCGGCCCGGGAACTGCCCTGGCCGTTGAACATGCTCCCACCCTGGTACGAGACCGGCCGCGCGGTGGCGGCGGCCGACGACACGACCGTACGAGCGGATCCGGCCGGATGGCTGGCCGACGAACGCGATTTCCTTGTGCACGTGGTGGTTTTCGCCTGCGGGTGCGGCCGGTACTCCGAAGCCGCCGCCATCATGCACTGGTTGCATGTGCCTCTCGTCACGCAGTGCCGGTGGCAGGAGTACCGCGCCGGGCAGACGGCGGTTCGCGACGCGGCGTGGGCCGCTGGCGATCTCGATGCGTACCACCGCGCCGAGTACGCGAGCGCGTCCGTCACCATGCAGGCAGACCCGGCAGCCGCGATGCCTGCGATCGAGCGGTGCCTCGCCCACTTCACCGCGACCGGCGACCGCCACGCCGCCGCCGCGGCGCTCGTCGACCTCGGAATGTGCCACCTGGAGATGGGCGCCACCGAGGCCGGTGAAGCGGCGATCGTCGCAGCGGTCGCGCTGCACCGGGAGGTGGCGGACCGACACGGGCAGACCCGCTCGCTGCGGGCCCTGGGCATGGTCCGTCATGCCCGCGGCGAGCACGCCGCGGCCGCACAACTCTACCGGCAGGTCCGCGACATCGCGGTGGACATGGGGCAGCCGCTCATCGAGGCCACCGCACTCAATTCGGCGTCGGTGACCATGCTCGCGATGGGCTCCTACCAGGAGGCATTCGCCCTCGGGTCCCGGGCCGCGGACCTGTTCGAGGCGCACGGGGAACGCGACGGCATCGGCTACCAGCGGTACCTGTGCGGCCTCGCGCTGGCCGGCACCGGGCAGCGGGCCGCCGCCGTCGACCTGTTGCGGGAAAGCCACGCCCTGCTCGCCGAGGTCGGCGACGTTCGGGGCACCGCGCTCGCCGCCCGTGATCTGGCCGCGTTGACGATTGATCAGGATCCGGTCGCGGCGGCGATGTCCCTGCGCGACAGCATGGAGACGCTTCATCTGCACGGCCTGAGTCACCTCGAGGCCTCGGCCGCCCGGCTGCTGGCGGTTGCGCTGGAACGGTGCGGCGACCGGGCTGACGCGACCGCGGTGCGGATACGCGCCGATGCCCTGGAGCCACCCGGCAACGCGCATACCGGCCGCCTGCTCGACATTCTCCTCGGTCATGGCGTCACCGGGCCCGCATAGCCGATGCCCATCGCAACCTCAGTCTTGAGTGGTCGAAGAACACGTCGGTCCACGGCGTACAGAGTTCGCGGTAGCCCTCGGCGTCCCGCGCGCCGCGCAGCCGGGCCAACAGAGCCACGATCAACGCGTCCAGGTGTCGACCGGACCCGTCGATGGCGCTGGCGGATACCAGGTCGTCGTCGCGGCGGAGGTTCATTGTCCGCACCAGATCACGACCGGTCACCACACCGTGGAGCAGTTGCTCGATCGAGCGGAGGTAGTGGGCGTCCGGGCTGTCACGCTGGTCGATGCGGTCCAACTCGTCGCAGTAGCGCTGCACGGTGCGCCAGTCACCCAGAACGGCGAGCCCCTGACCCGCCTCGCAGAGCGCAAGGCGGTAGTACTCGCGTGCGTCGCGGCGGTCGCCGGTCGCGGGTTCCCGTTCGGCGAGGTCGCGCAGCGCGGTGCACGTGTCGATGAGCTGTGCCCGGTCAAGGGTGGGCAGGCCGTCGCGGACGATGAAGTACCGCCACCGGGGGTTGTCCGGGTCTTCGTCGCGGGCGGCGCGTAGCAGGGTGAGATTGCGGTTCATCTTGTTCTTGCTGCTGGCGACGGCCGGGTCGTACCCGTCGTGGTGCAGCCAGATGTCCAGGCCCACCAGGTCCACCGGTTCGTCCGTCACTCCGCGCAGCACCGGATATTCGTGGACCGCTCCGCGGTAGCGGATTTCGCTGTCCGCCCGGAAGATGCGGGGGAGGTCGTGGCTGTACAGGTCATGATCTACATGGTGGATGATCGGCGCGAAGGCCAGGCGGCCCGGGTCGCGGATAGTCGACAACGAGGCCAGACACGGACCCAGTTGGTCGGCCGAGCGCTCCGCGAGCCATTCATCGGCGTCGAGGAAAACGATCCAGCCGGTCTGGACGGTCTCGATGGCGAAGTTCCGTACCGCGGCGAACGAGTCCGGCCACGGAAACTGGATTAACTGGACGCCGTGTGGCCGGTAGGAGTCCACGATGCTCACCGTCTTGTCGACCGACCCGGTGTCGACGACGATGATGTTGTCAAAGCCCCGCCCCACCACGCTGTCCAGGCACCGCGCCACGCAGCGCTCCTCATCCCTGGCAGGGATGA
>JAVHWE010000361.1:0-16232 GCA_032160285.1 Micromonosporaceae bacterium
CCGCCGCATCCTGGATGGCTCCTACGGTCCCGGCCACCGCCTGGTGCTCGACCGGATCGCGCGCGAGTTCGACCTCAGCCCCGTACCGGTCCGCGAGGCGGTTCGGCGGCTGGAGGCCGAGGGGTACGTCGACTTCCAGCGCAACGTCGGTGCCCGTGTCGCCACGTTCGACGAGGCACAGTTCGCGGCGACGACGGAGGTGCTCGCGGTCCTCGAGGGCGCCGCTACCGCGCTGGCCGCGTCGCGAATGCGCAAGACCGACATCGCCGCGGCCCGACGGTCGAACGAACGACTGCGCCGGCTCCTCGACGACTTCGATCCGATTCGGTTCAGCCGGGAGAATCGGATTTTCCACTTCGTGTTCTACGATCGGTGCCCCAATCGTCAGCTGCGCGACCTGGTTGAACAGCAGTGGGCCAGGCTCGACACCGTGCGCCGTTCGACGTTCATCTTCGTACCCGGTCGCGCCCGGAGCTCCGTCGAGGAGCACGACCAGATCATCCGGCTGATTGAGCGGGGCGCCCCGGTTACCGAGATCGAGTTTGTGACCCGGGCGCACAAGCTGCACACCATCCAGGCGCTCGCCGCTGCCTCCGCGGCACGCACACGGCGTGCGCACGGACGCGCGGGCGATTGAATTCGTATACGATTTTTGTCATGATGGCCAGCAGCCGCCGGTGCCGTAGCGGGTGCGAGTGCGGGTTTTGGTCCGCGACTCTGGAGGTGGCTGACGATGAGTGACTCCCTACCCCCCGCTCCCGACGTGGTGCGTTCGTCGTACGCCGAGCTCGTCGTCACCGACCTCGACCGGGCGCGATGGTTCTGGGTCGAGGTGCTGGGGCTTCACGTCCAGTCCGACACCGCCGGCGTGCTGTGCCTGCGCGGTACGGACGAGCTGACCCACCACAATCTGGCTCTCCGCGAGGGTCCCGCCGCCGCGTTGAGTCACATCGCGTACCGGGTCAGAACCCCGGCGGATGTCGACCGCGCCGAAGCGTACTTCACCGCGCTCGGCCTACCGACCCGCCGGGTACCCAAGGGTGGCGGCACACCCGGCGTCGGCGAGGCCGTCCGCGTCGTCGACCCACTCGGCTTTCCGGTCGAGTTCTACCACGACATCGAACGGGCCGAGCGGTTCATTCAGCGCTATGACCTGCATCGCGGAGCCGCGATCGCGCGGCTGGACCACTTCAACATTGTCGTCCCGAACATCGAGGCGGCGTATGCCTACTACCGCGGCCTGGGATTCGGATGCTCCGAGACCATCGAAGACGAGCACGAAATGTACGCCGCGTGGATGTACCGCAAGCAAACCGTGCACGACGTGGCGTTCACCGGCGGCTCGGGCCCGCGGCTGCACCACCTCGGTCTGGCGACGCACGAGTCCCACCAGGTTCTGCGGATCGCCGACATCCTCGGATCGCTGCACGCCGAGAATCACATCGAGCGTGGACCCGGCCGGCACGGTGTGTCCAACGCGTTCTACGTGTACCTGCGCGATCCCGACGGGCACCGGATTGAGGTGTACACCTCCGACTACTACACCGGCGACCCGGACCACGAGACGTACCGCTGGGACGTCAAGGACGACCGGCGGCGCGACTACTGGGGTAACGCGGTCATCGAATCCTGGTACAAGGAGGCGACTGCGGTGCTGGATCTGGACGGCAACATCGCGCCGGTCCAGCAGTCAACGGTCGATGAGAGTGCCGTGCGGGTCGGTGCCGACGGTCTCGGCAGCGGCTGACCACAACCCGAACAGACCGCTACGGTAAGCCTCCGACCCGATCGGCGGCCGCGTGGCGCGGGTCCACCGGGATGGCACGCACGTCCTCGCCGAACCTGTCGTCCATGCCCACCGCCCGCACGCGCGCGGTGTACGGCACGACCCGATGCGTGCAGGCGCCCGCCCGCACAAAGGGATCGGTGTCCAGGACCTCTTTGGCCGCGTCGAGACTGTCCGCCGCCAACAGCGCCAGGGCCGATGGCGGGTGATCGTCCACAGCCTCAAGCCCACCGGTCAGGATGAAGGTACCGTCGGAGAACCGTGGGAAGAGCCAGTCCAGGTGCGCCCGCAGCAACTCCTCCGTCGGCGGGGTGGGTCCGAACTCTACGAGCAGAACGAACAGCATCGTCTCTCCTGAATGTCGTCAGTTGCTGGTGCTCGGCTGCGCCCGCGCGCCACGGATGAGCCGATAGACGTGCGCGCGGAGCTCGGCGAAGCGCGGTCGGAGTTTGGTCTCCAACTGATCGCGGACCGACCCCAGGTCGACCCCGACCACGTCGGCGACGCCGGCCGGGGAGCCGGCCAGCGCGACGATCCGGTCGGAAAGGTACACGGCTTCATCGATATCGTGCGTCACGAGGAGGACCGTCAACCCCAGATCGACCTGTAGCCGGCGGACGAGGTCCTCCAGATCGGCGCGGGTCTGCGCGTCGACGGATGCGAACGGCTCGTCCATGAGCACGATGGAGGGTTTGTACGCCAGTGCCCGCGCGATCGCCACCCGCTGCTGCATGCCGCCCGAAAGCTGCCAAGGGTAGGCCGACGGATCGACCCCACCGAGACCGACCTCGTGCAGCGCGTCCGCGGCGGCGGCCGCGGCCTCCCGCTTGCGGAGGCCTCCCGCCCGCAGTGGCAACGCCACGTTGTCGATAACCGACGCCCACGGAAGCAGAGATCGGCTGTAGTCCTGGAAAACCAACGCGAGCTCGCGTGGCGGCCCCGCGACCCGGGCGCCGTTGAACCGGACCGACCCGACGCTCGGACACTGCAAGCCACTGAGGCAGCGCAGCAACGTGGTCTTGCCCACCCCCGAGGGACCGACGATGCAGACGAACTCGCCACTGCTCACCTCGAACGTGACATCCCGCAGCACATGGTGCTCTCCGTAGTGGTGTCCCAGGGCGTCCGCGTCCAGCGCCGGTACGGTGGCCTGATGCTTGACCTGTGTCATGGTCTGCTCACTCCGAACCTTGTCATCGACGGGGGGCGCTCAATCGGGCCTGGTAGAGCCGATGCCAGCGCAGGACTACCGCTTCGGTCAGGCGGAACAGAAGGTTCAGGAGATAGCCCAGGACACCGAGCGCGATGATGGTGCCCCACATATCGGTGATTTGGAAGCTCCGTTGAGCGGCTAACAGGAAGTATCCGATTCCGCCTTGAGCCCCTACGGTCTCGCTGACCACCATGATGATGACGGAGATGGCCAACGCCGTGCGCGCACCGGCGAAGATCTGGGGCGCGGCGGCCGGCAGAATGATCGACCGAAGCCGCCGCCACCTGCCCATGCCGTAGGCGACCGCCATGTCAACCAGCAGCGGTTCGGTACTCCGCACCCCGTCGGTCGTGTTCAACAGGACCGGCCATACGGCTCCGCTCGCGACAAGAAGGATCTTCATGTCGGTACCGATTCCGATGAGCACGATGAACACCGGCAGCAGCGCCACACCGGGAACCGCCCTGGTGAGCTCCAACAAGGGGCGGGTGGCCCGCTCGACGGTCCGGTTCAGGCCCAGTACGGCGCCCACCGCGACGCCGACGATCACGGCCAGACCGAAGCCGGCCACCAAGACGGTGAGGCTCGGCCGCAGGTTGTGGGCGCCGTTGGCACTCAGCCAGTCCAGCCGGAAACCGTCAAGAATGTAACGCAGCGGCGGAAAGTACGCCGACGTCGAATGTCTACTGGCGAACCACCAGGCCAGCAGCAGGGCAACCGGCAGCCACAGCTCCAGTGCGGAGACGGAGAGCCAGCGCAGACGGGTACGCATCAGGCCCGCTTCCGGAACGAGGGGTGCCATCCCAGCAGACGCCGCTGCGCTATCCAGATCAGGGTGTTCACCAGCAGGCCGAGCAACGCCGCCATGATGACGTACGCGTACATCTGCGGGTTGTCGTTTCCGACCTGGGCGCTCTGGATCTGGGTACCGACTCCGGGCGCGCCACCGAACAACTCGCCGGTGATGGTGAGCAGCAGGCAGATCGTCGCCGCCACCCGCAGGCCGGTCATGACGAACGGCGTAACACCCGGCAGGAAGATGTGGGTCAGCCACCACCGCCGGCCCAGCTGAAAAACTCGCGCGACGTCTCGCAGCTGGGGCTCGGACTGGCGGGCGGCGTAGATCGACTGGATCACGATCGGCCAGATCGTTCCCGAAATGACCAGCAGCAGCACCATGCTCCTGGTGGGACCCCACAGCAGCAGGCCGAGCGGCACCAGCGCGACCGGTGGGATGTTGCGGACGAAGTCGATGGTCAGTCGGGTGCTGTCGGTGGCGAAATGGCTTGCCCCGATCAGGAGACCGCCCGGAATGCCGACGGCCGCGCACACCGCGATTCCGATCAACCAGGTGGTGGCGGTCTGCCCCACCGCAGTCCACAGCACACTGGTCCCCAGCAGGGCCGCCAACTCGCTGAGCGTACGTGCGGGCGAAGGTACCGAGCCGGCCGACGCGACGTCCGAGATGTACCACCAGATGGCGACGGCGACAGCGATGACGGCGAGCTGCACGCCGGTCATCGCGGTGAACCGGCGTGCGGCTCCGGTGCGGTTTCCGCCGCCCGCCGCGGCCGGCCGCTGATCGCCCGGCATGGTCGCCAGCGCGGCCACCGGGGACGCTGTCCCCGGCGGCCCGCCGACTGCGCTGTCGGTCATCGCGGCAGCCTACCGGCCCAGAACCGCGGCCGCGGTCGGTGCTTTGCTCTTGTCGAAGCCGCCGTACCGCTCCAGCAGGGCGATCCAGGTCTCGATCTCGCTGGGCTCCACCGACTTCTCACCGAACTCGGGGAGGGTCACGTTCGCGAGGAGCGGCGCCGGCACCTGAGTCGATGACTTCGCGATCGTCCGGAACTCGTCGGGGTGCGCGTTGGCGTACGTGTGACCCTTCAACATGGCGTCCACGAACGACTTCACCGCCCCGGGATTCTTGTTCGCGTAAGCCTTGGACGTGATGTAGACGAACGTGACCGTCCCGGGAACCGTGTTCTGCTCCGGGTTGAACAGGTACGACATCTGCTGGCTCTGTGCGGCGGCCACGCCCGGCTCGCCCAGCACGGCGGCGTCGGAGCGACCCTCGGCGAGAGTGGGCAGCAGCTGCGGCGGCGCCACCTCGGTGAATTTCACCTTCTTCCAGTCCACCCCGGCCTTTTCGAGCGTCGCTTCGGTGAGGATCATGGCCGTACCGTTGATCTGGTTGACGGCGACGGTCTTTCCGACCAGCCCGGCCGGCGACGTGACCCCGGACTTCGGGGAGGCCATGACCCCGGCGTATCCGACCTTGCCGGAGCTGCCGACGGTGTTCGGGGCGACAACCTCGATCGGTACGCGCTGGGCGACGGCCGTGATCGCCGTGGCCACATCGACCGCCGCGAACTGCAGGCTGTTGTTCAGGAGCTGAGGCACCGCGTTGCTACCCGCGGTCAGTACCTTGATATTCGCCTTCAGCCCCACCTCGCCGAAGTAGCCCTTGCTGTCGGACAGATAAAGATCGACGTTCGAGAGGAAGGGGCCGTTGCCGACGGCGATGGTGGTGGGTCCGCCGGTCGTGGACGACGTGCCGCTCGCGGAGCCCGCGGAGCCGCCGCACCCGGCCAGTGTCATCGCGATCGCAGATGTGGTCGCCAGCACCGGAGCCAGGCGACGAGTGACGTAGCGTGTGACAGCCATACGTTCGGTCCTTTGCGATACGGGGCTTGAACATCGCGGGCAGGTGCTGGAGTATTGGCGCTCGCGACCTGTCATCGTCGGGTCGCGAGGCGACCGATTCGGTGTCGCACAACGGTTTCAATGCAAGTATTGAACAGTGTGAGCGTAGTACGTATGTAACACGATCGTCAAGCGTTCGTCATATATTGCGAATACGGCGAACCCTTCACCCGACGTTCCGCGACCGCTCCGGCTGGCGGCCGGCCGGTGTGGTCGTCGTTTCAGCTCGGGCCAGGCCGACCGCCCGGTCGATGCTCCAGGCGCCGGCACCGACGAGGGCCAGCGCACCCAGCAGTCCGATCAATACGAAATCGAGCTCCCAGCCGCCGTTGGGCGACTCCACGAAGAACCCGTGGGCGTGGTTGAAGGTGGCGATGGCCAGGACCATGTCGACGATCAGCGCCGTGGCGGCCGCCACGGTCAGCAGGCCTACGACGATCATGATCCCACCGAAAAACTCGGTGAGCCCGGCGATCACGGCGAAGAAGTGCGGGGCCGGAATATTGATCGACCCGAAGAACCCGGCAGTCCCGTCGATGCCTCCCCCACCGAACCAGCCGAACAGCTTCTGAGCGCCGTGCGCCACGAACACGACGCCCAACACGCCGCGCATCAGCAGCGCCGCGCCGTCAACGACGCGCCAGTTCGTGTGCATGTCGCCGACCCGCCTTCCGACAATCTCCAACGACCTCATGGAACGTTCTCCTCTCCTTTTACATGGTCCCGTTTGGGCAGAACCACGGCGCCGGTTTGCGATACTGGTTTCAAACCTGCTGGGCGGGTACGCCGCCGGTGGCGATCGCGATCGGTTGCCGAGCACTGCCGGCATTCGCCCCGATTCCTAGGGCGCGACCTCGATCAGGCCGTCTGACAGGCACAGCGCGCCGCTCCTGATCGCCGTCTCGAACCCGTACACCTGGCGGTCCCCTACCCGGCCCGCCCGGTAGATGCGTGTCGTGACGGTGTCATCGGGCGTCACCCATCGGCTGAAGCGGACGGCAAGGCGCTTGAGTCGCCGGACGTCGTTGTCGCAGGTCTGTTCCAACAGCGCCCTGGTTGCGAACGCGAGCGTGCAGTTGCCGTGAAGAATGACGCCGGGCAGTCCGAACTTCTGGGCGAACGATGTGTCCGAGTGCAGCGGCATGGTATCCCCGGACGCGCCCATGTACCGGAAGGTCTGGTCAACGTCGAATGACCCGCTGACGGAGGCGAAGGGTTCCTTCTCCCGGGTCAGTTCCCGGGGCGGCGGACCCTCGCCGACAGCCTCGCGTGCGATGGCGGTACGGATGAACACCGTCACGAACTGGTCCACCACCGGCTCGCCGTCCGCCGTCGTGGTGACACCCTTGACCGTGATGGTCGACCCGGTCGAATGGGGCAGGATGCCCAACGGAAGAGCCTTCGTGTAGAGGCGCATCCCGGCTTCGATCGGACGATGGAAGCGGAAGTCCTGCTCGCCATGCAGACCCATCATCCGCTTCGCCGGGGGCGGCATCTCCTCGGTAAGCGGCGCGATGACCTTGAACGCGGGAACGACGTTGAAGATCGGGCTTGCGAGGTCCCCGGCCAGGTGAGCCGGCACCGTGTCGTTTGTCGCCCGCGCGTACGCCTGCAACCGCATCCGGTCGACAATGAACTCGTGCGGCTCGCTCCACCTGCCGATGGGTGAGGTGTCGAACTCGTCGACTGCTTGTACAACTGTGCTCACGGCGCTCCTTCATTGATGTACGCAAATAGATTTGGTCATGATCGGGGTCGGTGCAGCCACGGTGATACGCGGACCGTGCGTTGTCGTTCAGCCGGGTGGACCGCCGCTCGGGACGGTTCAGGCGCCGCTGATGTCGCGATCTCCATCCAGCGGTCCCGGCCAGTACAGTTGCCTGATTTCCCGCCGGGATATCTTTCCCACCGCGGTGCGCGGCAACGGCTCGGAACGGAGCACCACCGCGGTGGGTTTCTTCATGGACCCCAGTCGGCCACGGCAGAACTCCATCAGCTCGTGCTCGGTTGCTTTCGCGCCACTCCTGAGGGTCACCACGGCATGCGGGGTTTCACCCCACTTGGCGTGAGCCACCCCTACGACCAGGACCTCTTCCACCGCCGGATGCTCGGCCAGCACGTTTTCTATCTCCGCGGGCCAGATGTTGAAACCACCGGAAATGATCATGTCGTCGATTCGGTCCACGACGAAGAGGTAGCCGCTGGCGTCGAGGTAGCCGTTGTCCTTGGTGCGGACAAAGCCGTCCGTCGTGATGCGCGAGGCGGTCAGCTCGGGGTTGTTGAAGATCTCCCTCATCCGACCCCGGGTGTGGACGACGATTTCACCGACCTCGCCGACGCCGACGTCGCGACCGTCCGTATCGATGATTCGTACCGTGCTGTTCAGACACGGACGTCCCGCCGACCGGAGCAGCGACGCGTTCTCGCGGACACCGACGGCGTGGTCCTCGGGTGTCAGCACCGTGGCGGGCAGGCATTCGCTCTGGCCGTACGTCTGGAAAAGGACGTCGCCGAGGGCGGCATGCGCCGCTCGTGCGGTCGCGACCGAGATCGGCGCGCCGGCATACAGCACCGCGCGGAGACTGGACAGGTCGCGGGTGTGTACGTCGGGGTGGACAACCAGCATCTGGAGCATGGTCGGCACCATGACGGTGACGCTGCACCGCTCCTGCTCGATCAACCGCAGGGCCTCCCCCGCGTCGAAGCTCGGCATCACCTGGATCCGGGCGCCACGCGCCAACAAGCCGTACACAACCGTGGACGCGGCGTGGGTGAGGGGCGCGGCCGCGAGGTAGACATCGCTCTCGCGTAGCCTCGGCAACATCGAGACATGGTCCGTGGTGACGTGCATCCAGCTGTCATGCGTGTGGGTGGCCGGCTTCGGCTTTCCGCTGGAGCCCGACGAGAACGCCAGGTGAATAATGTCGTCCCCGCTGACCGGCACGTGGGCGTCGTCGGGTGACGCGGCGTCCAGCAGCCGTTCGTAGTCGAGCGCCCCGGCCGGAGCCGAGTGCACGATGACGTGTTGTAGACCGGGCACGGTCTCGAAGAACTCCCCGAACTTGGCGAAGTGGTCCGCCTGGACGATGAGGGCCCGCGCTCCGACGTGCTCCAGCATGTAGGCGTGGGTCTCGCCGCCGTTCATGCCGTGCAGCGCGGTTCTGGCGTAGCCGCCGACCGCGAGGCCGGTCATCTCCTCCAGTGTCGTGACGGCGTTCGCGCCGAGGGTGGCGACCCGGTCTCCGGGCGCGAGACCCAGGGAGCGCAGTGCGTTCACGAGTCGAACCGATCGGTCCCAGACCTCGCCGTAGGTCAGGGAGCTCGTGGAATCGGTCACCGCGACGTTCGAGGAGTAGCTCCGGCAACTGCGACGCACCAGATCGGCGATAATCATTCGTCGTCGCTCCGGTCCGAGAAGGAATCGTCGTCGTCGGGACGGACAACCCGGAAATGCAGGCGGGAGAAGCGCCATCCGTACTCGGTACGCCGGTAGGAGCAGCGGTAGCGCCCCTCCTCCCAGACACCCCACACCCGTACGGGCCGGCCGGCTACCGTCGCATCCGCGACGAACCGGTGCCACGTCCATTCGCCGGCGGCGGAGTCTCCCGTCACGTGCACGACCGGTGAGCTGAGAAGGTAGCCGGCGCCGGTGAGGGGTACGGACTCCATCCCGTCGAAGTGGCGCTTGATGGCGTCCCGGCCATGTACCTCACCGTGCCGGCGCATGTCGATGGCGGCGTCGGCGGTGAAGAACCCGGACAGGGTGTCGAACTGCCGGTCGGCGACGGCCCTCGTGAACCCCCGGTGCAGATCCTCGATCTCCACCACGGCCTCCAGATCGCGCAGCCGCGCACCGAGCCGGCCGAGCTCGGCCACCAGCTCCGCGCGGACGCCCCGGTCGTCAGATGGCATGGCCGGCACCGCCGATCGCCCGCTCACCACGAACCTGGGCGGTGTCGGTCTCGTCCGCGCCGCCGTCGGGGTCCGGCGCGACCAGCCGGAAGTGCATTGCCGAGAACTTCCACCGGCCCTCGTCGCGCCGGTACGTGCATCGGTAGCGCCCCTCCCACCACGGGCCGAACACGCGGAGCTGACCGCCCATGACGGGGAACTCGCATCGGTGGCGGTGCCAGGTCCACGCGCCGATCGCGGTGTCTGCGTCAACGTCGATCACGGGCGAGCTCAACACGTACCCGTCGGGTGGGTTGCCGGCGGCGCGCATGGCGCCGAACAGTTCGGCGATCTGCGCATGACCGTGTCGAACACCGTGGTGGCGCAGATCGACCACCGCGTCGGAGGTGAACATGACGAGCATGTCGTCCCACTGCCGGTCCGCGAGGTGGCGGACGTAGGTACGGTGCAGCTTCTTGATGGACTCGACGTCCTCCAGCATCCGCACACGGGAACGAAGTGCGACCAGCTGGGCCTCGAGCTCGTCGTCCGTCATTTCAGACACTCCTCGTCACGGTGCGACTTCCCGGCAATCATACGACATCGTTTATACGAGCGTCAATGACACGTAACATGTTGAGCTACAGCTCGAACAGTGCCGCCGCGCCCTGACCGCCGCCGATGCACATCGTGACGACAACGCGGCGGGCGCCGCGCCGCCGTCCTTCGATGAGCGCGTGACCGACAAGGCGTGCCCCCGACGCGCCGTACGGGTGGCCCAGCGCGATGGCCCCACCGTCCACGTTCAGCAACTCGTCCGGGATGCCGAGCACGTCGCGGCAATACACCACCTGGGCGGCGAAAGCCTCATTGAGCTCCCACAGATCGATGTCCGCGACCGAGAGCCCCGCCCTGGTCAGCAGCTTCGGCACGGCGACCGCCGGACCCACACCCATCTCGTCCGGCTCGCACCCCGCGACGGCGTACGCCGTGAATCGTCCCAGCACGTCCAGGCCACGCTGGCTGGCCCGGGCGGCGCTCATGACGACACAGGCCGAGGCGCCGTCGGTGAACTGGCTCGCGTTGCCGGCCGACACCGTACCGTCGGGAAAGACGGTACGGATTCGTTGGACGGCCTCGAGAGTCGTATCTGGACGGATGCCCTCGTCGTGCCCGACGGTGACGCAGGCGGTGTTCACTTCTCCGGTGGTCCGGTCCACCACCGAACGACGGGTCTCGAGCGGAACGATCTCGTGAGCGAACCGACCGTCCGCCTGAGCCCGCTGGGCCTTCACCTGGCTCGCGACCCCGTACTCGTCCTGCTGTCGCCTGGACACGTTGTACCGGGTCGCCACGTTCTCCGCCGTCTGCAGCATGGACGTGTACAGGGCCGGTCGGTGCTTCGCCAACCAGGCTTCCTCGATCATGTGGACGTTCATCTGCTCCTGGACACAGGAGATCGACTCCACTCCACCGGCCACGATGACATCCGCTTCTCCGGTCATCACCCGCTGCGCCGAGGAGACGATCGCCTGCAGGCCGGATCCGCAGAAGCGGCTGACCGTCATCGCCGGCACCGAACTCGGCAGTCCCGCCCGCATCGCGATCTGGCGGGCGATGTTCTGGCCGTTCGCTCCCTCGGGATTCGCACAGCCCATGACGACGTCATCGATCGTCGCCGGATCCAGACCCGCACGCTCGATGACCGCCGACGCCACATGAGCACCCATCGTCGCCGCGTGGGTCATGTTGAACGAACCCGACCACGCCTTGGCGAACGGGGTCCGGGCGGTCGACACGATCACTGCGTCGTTCATCACCGACCTGCGATTTCACTGATCTTGGAGCCCTTGCGAGCGTACTCGACGAGCAGCGGATGAGGTTCGAAGAACCGGTCACCGGCGGCGGCGAACCGGCGCATGGCACGGACGACCCGGTCCAGACCGACGGTGTCGGCATAGAACATCGGTCCGCCGCGCGACGACGGGAACCCGTACCCGTTGCGGAAGACGACGTCGATGTCGCCCGGCGATGCGGCGATCCCGTCGGCGAGAACGGCGGCGCCCTCATTGACGAGCGCGTAGACACCGCGTTGGACGATCTCGAGGTCGGTCACGGCCGGGCCCCGATACGTTGCGGCACGCTCCGCGAGCAGGGTCGCGAGCTCCGGATTCGGCGAGCCGGGCCCCCGGTCGGTGTAGTCGTACCACCCGCGACCGGACTTTCGTCCCAGCCATCCCCGCTGATACACCTCGTCGGCCAGGTCCCATTCACTGCCGCCGCTTTCCGTGCCATATCGGCTGCGCCGCGCCTGCCACGGGATGTCGTTCCCGACGACGTCCAGCACCGCGAACGGCCCCATGGCCATGCCCCAACCGCTGAGCGCGTTGTCGATGCGCTCGGGGGGAACGCCCGTTGCGAGCGCCACCATGGCCTGGCGGACATACTGATCCATCATCCGGTTGCCGATGAAGCCGTCCCCGACCTGAGCGATCACCCCGATTTTGCCAAGCTGCCGGACGAGGCGGGCCGCCCGGGCGAGCACCTCCGTCGACGTGGCTCGACCCTGGATCAGCTCCACCAGCCGCATGACGTTGGCGGGACTGAAGAAATGAAGACCGACGACGCGCTCGGGCCTCGTGGTCGCGCCGGCGATCTGATTCAGATCCAGCGACGAGGTGTTCGATGCCAGGACCGTCTCCGGCCTGACGACGCGGTCCAGCTCCTCGAACAACCGTCGCTTCGCCGCGAGATCCTCGAAGATCGCTTCGATGACCACCTCGGCGTCGCCGAGCTCGCCGAGGTCCGTCACACCCGACAGGCGGTCGGTCCGGCCGGCGACCTCATCGGCGGTGAGCCGCCCTCGTGCGGCCGCTCTGCTCAGATCCGCGTTGATCGCCGAGACCGCCTCCCGCAGGCGCGCCGGGTCTGCCTCCACGACCCGCGTGGTGATCCCCGCGGCCAGCAGAGCCAGCGCTATGCCGCGGCCCATCGTCCCCGCGCCGACCACCGCCGCGGCGGAAATCGGCGGTGGCTGCGGCGCCGGGACCCGTCCGGCGCGACGGTCGGTCCGGAACCGGTATCGGAAGGCGCCGGCCTCGACCGACTCGGCCAGCTCCCGGAAGAGTTGGAACTCCCGGGCAAGGCCCGCGTCGAACGGTCCGAGGGCGGCTTTGAGGGCCTGTACGACGAAGGGCGCACCCGGTGTCGCCAGCGGTCCGCGCGGGGTCGCCCTGGCTATGCACGCCAGCAACGGCTCGGCGGTCAGGCGATCGAGCGCCCGGTCCCGCAGCCGGGGCAGGGGCCGATCGGCCGCCACCCTGACGGCGAACGCATGCGCCGCACCGACCGGATCTTCGTCGGTTACCGCATCGACAAGGCCCGCGCCGTGCGCCTCTGCTCCGTCGATGCGCCGGCCGGACAGGATCAGGTTGCTGGCGAGTTCCATCCCCACCGCTCTGGGCAGTCGCTGCGTACCACCGGCACCCGGCATGAAGCCGAGCGTCGTCTCGGGGAGGCCGAGTTCGGCGGTGGTCGACGACATGCGGTAATGGCACGCCAGCGCGAGTTCCAGACCGCCGCCGAGGGCGACGCCGCCGATTGCCGCGACGACCGGCTTGCTCATCGCGTCCAGGAAGCCGGCGATGGTCAGGTGCAGGTTCGGCTCGGCCAACCCTTCGCCGTTGTCGAATTCGGCCAGGTCGGCTCCGGCGCTGAACAGGGCGGGCCCCCCGGAAAGCACGACGGCGGCGATCGACGGGTCGTACTCGGCGCTCTCCAGCGCGTCAAGGAGGGCCGTGCGGACGGGGCGGCTCAAGCAGTTGACGGGCCGGTGATCGATGGTGAGGTGGGCCACCGCTTCGCGGACCTCAATCCGTACCGGATCGACCCGCAGTATCTGCTCCCTGACCGGGCTGGAGCCGGCGGGAGTCACACCCGATCGCGGCACCCGTCCATGGATGCGGACCTCGGCGATCAATCGACCGTCGTCGGCCTCGACGGACACGTCGTAGATGCCGTTCGAGTCGCCGCGGTGGCGCTCGTCGGCGCTCGCGGTGAGAGCCTGACCGGATCCGGCCGGGGCGAGGAAGTCAACACTGGCGTGCGTCGAGACGCCAGCGCGCCCGCCCGCGCGGAAGGCGTAGGCGGCCGCGGTGTCGGCCAGCGCGAAGACGTACCCGCCGTGGGCGATCCCGTGCCCGTTACACATCGCGTCCGTGACCGGCATGCGTAACCGCACATGCCCGGCCTCGACCGCCTCGACGGTGATGCCGAGCGCGCGCGCCGCGGGGTCCGACCCGTACAGCTCATAAACCCCGTCGGCCGCCGCGGACCGGTCGGGCCCGGTCATCCAGGCCCACCGATCTTTACCGGGACGACCAGCACGGCTGTCCCCGGGTTCCAGCACCACAACGACATGCGACAAAATTATCACGACCGTGCGTTAGTCGTCAACAATCGTCGCGCTCAGCTCTGCGTGTCGAGCTTTCGGAAGTACTGGATGGCCGGCTCGGACCACTGCGCGTCGCACGCCAGGAACAGCTCGCGGGCTCGCCGACGCGGCCACTGCTTCGGAAGCAACGACTCCGGCAACTCGGGATCGAACTGCGGGAAGTGTCGCCAATCGCTGTACATTCTGATCCAGCTGCCAAACTGCTGCTCCATCGTCTTCGGTCGCTGCCTCGAAAACTCCCGTACGAATGATTCGTAGCGCCGGCGCAGGCTATCGAGGTCCCACGCGGTCCGGGCCAGTTCCGCCGGCGTATGGCTGGCGAGCCGATCCGTGACGAAGACGTAGGAGCCCACCGGGATCTCGCCGGAGTCCAGCAGCGCCAGGGCCGCATCCTCGTGCTCGGCATGGGGGGATATCCAGAGGCCGTTACCCAGCGACCCGAAGCCGAGCCACTCCAGTTGGGTGCGGAAGCGGTACCGGATCTCGCGACGCTCTTCCGGGATCGTCATCGCGACGAGCAGCCATCGCCCGTCCCACGCCGGCTGGTCACCGAATGACAGGATCCGCTGGCGACCCTCCCGCAGCCGGACCAATCCGTCCTCGCTGATATGCATCAGGGAACGGCGCCCCACCCGCTCGCTGATCAGCAGGCCTTCCCGGGTCGCCCGCGCCACGACCTGACGAGCGGCGATGGCCGAAACCTCGAGCGTGCCGAGCGCGGCGACGAGGCTCTCCTGCCAGACGGTGTCGCCGTACGGCGCCACGGCCTCTCCGAGAATGGTACGCATCAGGGTCCGGGCGGTACGGGCACCGTCCCTGAGTCCATCCGTCGCAGCGGCCATTGCAGCACCTTACCCGCAGACCGGAAGGCCGCTCATCCCGCCGGCGCGGCCGACCGGGAGCGCGGTTGGTTGTCCGTCATCGACACCGGGGAAGCATCCGGTCCGGCGGCGGCGACGACTTCGGTGGACATTCTGCGCTGAGACAACGTGACCGACCGCGTCGCGGCATCCAGGGTGTCGCCGGCGCTGACCATCAGGCCGATCAGCTGCGCCTCCAGGCAGCGCTCGGCGTCGCACGGGTCGATCATGTAGTCGCCGAGTTCGAGCGTGACCAGCCCGTGGATCGCGGTCCACATCTGATGCGCGACGAGCACGGCGTCGCCCGGCCGGAACCGGCCCGCCGCCATGCAGCGGCTGGCACACCCAACCACCCCGACGAGGGTGTATCGCCCGTACCGGCGGTCATCCTCGGTGAGCGAGAACCCGCCGAGCGAACACCCCCCGAACATCACGCCGTACAGGTGCGAGTTGGTTACCGCATTGTGCCGGTACGCCCGGCCGAACAACGCCATGTCGGCGACCGGGTCACCGGTCTGCGCCACCCGGGTGAAATAGTTTTGCAGCCTGGCGAAGCCCTCGTGCACCATTTCGCGGACGAGTCCGCGCATGCCGCCGAAATGGGTGTACACCGCCATCGTCGAGCTACCGGCCTCGGCTGCCAGCCGCCGTGTCGACAGTGCGCTCGGCCCCTCATCCGCGAGTAATCTGGCGGCGATGTCAAGCAGCGCGGGGCGGGCCCTGGGGTCCAATCGGCGGCTCATTCCAGCATTGTTCCACAGAATGACGCCGACTCGTTTGCCCTCATGTTGACTGCGGGAACCGTTCCACCGCCAGGGATAGCGCACTCCGGAAGAAGAATAACCGGGCAGAAATTGATACCATCCGTCGACGCGGCGGCGGGCTGAAAACACCCGAGGGAAACGACCGCCACTGCGGCGGGAATACCGCGACAATCGCGGGCACGCCACGGCCGGCGGCCATTTCAGAGCACCGCATAGCACCGTTATGGAATCGGTCAATCACCTCGCCGGGCCGGTTGGTTGAACGGTCCCCAGAAGAACGCCGGCAGCCACCTGCCCGGGTCCTCGCTCCACTCCAACTCGGCTATCTGCGCCGCCGTACGTCGCCCGGTCAACGACCGGTACAGGTGGTAGCGTGGGGCGGTCACGCGCGGGACGGGTGGGCCCGCCCCGGCGACCCAGGTTCCGCTCTCACAGACCAGCCGTACCGCCGGGAGTCCGCGGGAGCTGAGCGACCAGGCCAGCCCGCCGACGACAACGTCGAATGCCCACGGATAGGCGGGATGGTCCGTGGGTGGGGCGATGCCGAGCGCGGCGCACA
>JAVHWE010000380.1:0-2973 GCA_032160285.1 Micromonosporaceae bacterium
GACGTCCGGACGCGGTTCGGCGGGCCGGGTCGCAGAACACCGCGTCGACGGAGTCGAGGGGCAGCTCGCGGGCGTCCATGGTGGACACGACGACCCGGTCGGCGAGCCCCAGCGCCGCCATGTTCGCCGCCGCGACCGCCGCCGTCACCGGGTCGGCGTCGACGGCGACCACCCGCAGTCCGGCACGGGCGAATGCGATCGCGTCCGCGCCGACACCGCAGCCGAGGTCGGCCACGGTGGCGCCGTCGGCCGTACCGGCCGCGAGACGCGCCGCCCGCCGGGTGGCCACCCGGGCACGGGTTGCCTGCTCCAGTCCCGCGCGGGTGAAGAACATCACAGCCGCGTCGGTACCGAACTTGGTGTCGGCGCGGCGGCGCAGCGAGGACTGGGTCAGCGCGGCGGCGGCCAGCCGGGCCGGTACGCCCCGGGCCCGCAGGGCGGAGGCGGCGGCGAGCGGGTCGTCGCCGGCCGGCCCGGCGGTCGTGGTCAGCTCGTCGGCGGCGGTGAGCGCGGCCCGGCCCGCGTCGGTGTGCAGGGCGATGAGCTGGTCGACGTCCACGCGTCATTGTCCCCGGTCGGGCTCCCGGCCGGCCGCCGGGGCGGCGTCGACCGGGTGGTCGGCCCCCGGCAGGTTCGGACTGTCGCCCGGGCGACAGTCCGGTTGCCGCCGCGGCAATGGCCGGCCGTCCCGGAGGCGGTGCGGTCGGCTCGCCGGCATGACTCGCTGGCACTCTCCTTGACGGAGTGCTAGCTCGCGGAATAACCTCCGATTAGCACTCTCACTCCGAGGGTGCCAGACACGCAGGTGCTCAGCCCGACGTATCCGGCCCCCGCGACGGCGGATCCGCCTGGCGGCATGAAATACCAGACTCAATACCCCAGGAGGGTATGCCCGTGACTACCGCGACGAAGGTTGCGATCAAACCGCTCGAGGACCGGATCCTGGTCCAGGCGAATGAGGCCGAAACCACCACGGCGTCGGGCATCGTCATCCCCGACACCGCCAAGGAGAAGCCGCAGGAGGGCACCGTCCTCGCTGTGGGCCCGGGTCGTTTCGACGACAAGGGCGGCCGTATCCCGGTCGACGTGAACGTCGGCGACACGGTGATCTACTCCAAGTACGGCGGCACCGAGGTCAAGTGGGCCGGCGAGGAGTACCTCGTACTGTCGGCCCGGGATGTCCTCGCGGTCATCGAAAAGTGATCCACTAACACCCGTGGCCACCGCCTCGGTACCGGTGCGTCCAGCGCCGGCACCGGGGCGGTGACTCGTGAAGGGAACAACATATGGCGAAGATCCTCAGCTTCGCGGATGACGCCCGGCACAAGCTCGAACACGGTGTCAACGCGCTGGCCGACGCGGTCAAGGTGACGCTCGGTCCGCGTGGGCGCAACGTCGTCCTCGACCAGAAGTTCGGTCCACCCACCATCACCAACGACGGCGTGACCATCGCCAAAGAGATCGAGCTGACCAACCCGTACGAGAATCTGGGTGCCCAGCTGGTCAAGGAGGTCGCCTCCAAGACCAACGACGTGGCCGGCGACGGGACCACCACGGCGACCGTGCTGGCCCAGGCCATGGTCCGGGAGGGTCTGCGGGCGGTCGCCGCCGGGATCAACCCGATGGGCCTCAAGCGCGGGATCGATGCGGCGAGCGTCGCGGTGACCGAGGCGCTGCGCGCCAAGGCGTCCGAGGTCGCGACCCGTACCGAGATCGCCCAGGTGGCGACCATCTCGGCGCAGGACGCCACGATCGGTGACCTGATCGCGGAGGCGATGGAGAAGGTCGGCCGCGACGGTGTCATCACCGTCGAGGAGGGCTCGACGCTGGCCACCGAGCTTGAGATCACCGAAGGCATGCAGTTCGACAAGGGCTACCTGTCGCCGTACTTCCAGACGGACGTCGAGGCGGCCGAGGCCGTACTCGACGAGCCGCTCATCCTGATCACCACGCAGAAGATCAGTGCGATCGAGGAGCTGCTGCCGCTGCTGGAGAAGGTCGTCCAGAGTGGCAAGCCGCTGCTGATCGTGGCCGAGGATGTCGAGGGCCAGGCGCTGTCGACGCTGGTGGTCAACTCGATCCGCAAGACGGTGAAGGTCGTCGCGGTCAAGGCGCCGGCGTTCGGCGACCGTCGTAAGGCGATGCTCCAGGACCTGTCCATCCTCACCGGTGCCGACCTGATCGCCGCCGAACTGGGGTACAAGCTCGACCAGGTCGGTCTGGAGCAGCTCGGCCGGGCCCGGCGGGTCGTCGTCACCGGTGACACCACCACCGTCGTCGACGGTGGCGGCACCGCCGCCGAGATCGCCGACCGGGTGCAGCAGATCCGCAAGGAGATCGAGGCCTCGGACTCCGACTGGGACAAAGAGAAGCTCAACGAGCGGCTGGCCAAGCTGTCCGGCGGGATCGCGGTGATCAAGGTCGGCGCGGCCACCGAGGTCGAGCTCAAGGAGCGCAAGCACCGCATCGAGGACGCCATCTCGGCGACCAAGGCCGCGGTGGACGAGGGCATCATCCCCGGCGGCGGCGCCACGTTGGTGCAGGTGTCCGGGGTACTCGACAAGGGTCTCGACCTTGGCGGTGACGAGGCTGTCGGCGTGTCGATCGTGCGGAAGTCGCTGGCCGAGCCGCTGCGGTGGATCGCCCAGAACGCCGGGCACGACGGCTACGTCGTGGTCGACAAGGTCCGCGAATCGGCGTTCGGTACCGGCCTTGACGCCGCGACCGGCGAGTACGTCGGCCTGCTCAAGGCCGGCATCGTCGATCCGGTCAAGGTCACCCGCAGTGCGGTGTCCAACGCGGCGTCGATCGCCGGGCTCCTGCTGACCACCGAGAGCCTGGTGGTCGAGAAGCCCAAGGAGCCGGCGCCGGAGGCCGCACCCGGCGGTCACGGCCACTCCCACGGTCCCGGTTTCTGACCGCGACCCCGGCACGGCCCGACAGCGGGGCCGTCGTCGGAATCCTCGGATTCCG
>JAVHWE010000472.1:0-10443 GCA_032160285.1 Micromonosporaceae bacterium
CGTGTCATCAATGACGAAATGCATGTCACCCATGACGAAATGCAGGCTCCTTCATGACGCACCACACGTCGATCCCATGACGAATTACACGTTATTAAAGTGATCCAACTACATTCCGCTTAAACGCCGGTTGGAGGGGGCACGACAGTGACTAGAACGCAGCACCATTAACCATCACTGATAGGAGAGTCCAATGCGTCGCATCGGCAAAAGCCTCACCGCCCTGACCCTCATCACCGGCGCCACCCTCGGTGGTATCGCCGCCGCCGGAACCCCAGCCCTGGCCGACTCGCAGAACGGCCTGGTCAACGTGCACACCCAAGACATCGCGAGCGGCAACCAAGTCATCATCCTGCAGAACGTACCCATCTCCGTGGCCGCCAACGTCTGCGGCATCGACGTCGCCGTACTCACCGTCGAACTGCCCGCCACCGATAAGGTCGCCTGCACCGCCAAGAGCGACAGCCAGACCCAGTCCTGGGTGTCCTTCCACTGATCCACGCGACACCACCAGCGGCCCGTCCCCGGCCCGCTGCGCTGCCGGACCGCTGAGGGCCTCGCATCTCCCCACGATGCGAGGCCCTCAGCATGGCGGTTCACGTCGACCGGTCGGTCTTGCGCCGCCGCCGGGTCCGCGCTCCGGCCATCAGCAGCAGGCCGAGGGTCAGCATGACGACGCCCACCCGCATCAGCGGCGCCAGGAGTTGGCCGGTGGTCGGGAGGATGGCCGCGGGCTGTACGGTCGGGTAGCTGATCCGGATCACCGCGGTGGACAACATGCCCAGCGAGTCGGTTACTTCATAGCCCACCGCCGACAGGGTACCGCTGAAGCCGGGTACCGGTACGAATGTCACCAGTCCCGTGACGCTGTCCACTGTGTACGTTCCCTCGCCGGCGACGGTTAATGACAGCACCCTGGCCCGGGTCACCGGGTCGATGAGCCGCAGCGTCGAGGCCACGAAATGCGCGGACGGGTCGGCCGGGGTGTCGTTGGCGAGCGGGTCGAACGTGACCGGCCGTCCGGGCGCGCCGGCCGTGGTGTCGTCCCTGCCGATCGCCGCCAACGCGGAGGGACCGACGGTCACCGCGACCGTCGCGGACACCATCTGTCCGGCCCCGTCGGTGATCGTGTACCCGAAGGTGGTGGTGCCGGTGAACCCGGCAGGCGGTGTGTAGATCACGTTTCCGGCCACGATCGCGATCGCGCCCTCACCCGCCGGCGGATCGGTCAAACCCGTCACCGTCAGGTCGGAGCCGTGGTCGTTGCCGCGCACGTCGACGGTCACCGGCTGCCCGAACGGCGCGGACGCGGCATCGTCGACCGCAACCGGTGTCACCGTCAGATGTACCGTCGCGTACGCGTGTTGCCCGGCCGCGTCGGTCACCGTGTAGCCGAAACTGTCCAGTCCGGAGAAGCCATCGGCGGGGGTGTAGGCGTACGACCCATCACCGTGCACGCTCACCAGGCCGTGCGCGGGCTCACCGCTGGCGGTCACCGCGATGCGGGTCCCCATGTCGTTGCCCAGGATGCCTTGCGGGACAACGGTCAACGTCGTCTCAGCCGTCGTGCTGGCCGAGTCATCGACGGCCACCGGTGCGGGCGGCCCGACGACGGTCACCGTCACCGTGGCGGTTTCGGCCTGGTCGGCCCCGTCGGTGACCGTGTACCCAAAGGAGACCACGCCGGTGAACCCTGCCGGCGGCGTGTACACCACGCTGCCGGCGACGATTGCTGTGCTGCCCTGGTTTGCCGGGGGTTGCGACACTCCGGTCACCGTCAAGCCGGTTCCGTGATCGTTGCTCCGTACGTCCACCGTCACCGGCGACTCGAACGGCGTGGACGCGGCATCGTGGACCGCGACCGGCGTTACCGTCAGGTGCACCGTCGCGGACGCGTCCTGCCCGGCCGCGTCGGTCACCGTGTACGCGAAGCTGTCCGACCCGGAGAACCCAACTGCCGGCGTGTACTGATACGAACCCGGGCCGTCGATGGCCACCGTGCCGTGCGTGGGCTGGTCGTTGGTGGTAACCGACAGCCGGGTACCCGTGTCATTGCCCAACACTCCCGGCGTGGCAACGGTCAAGACCACACCGGAGGCCGTGGCACCCGAATCGTCAGCCGCGACCGGTGCGCCCGGAGCGGCGACGGTCACCGTCACCGTGGCGGTGGCCGTCTGGTCGGCCCCGTCCGTGACCGTGTACCCGAACGAGACAACCCCGGTGAACCCCGCCGGCGGCGTGTACACCACGCTGTCGGCAACGATCGCCGTGCTTCCCCGGTCCGCCGCGGGTTGCGACACTCCGGTCACCGTCAGGCCGGTCCCGTGATCGTTGCCCCGCACGTCGACCGTCACCGGCGATTCGAACGGTGTGGACGCGGAATCGTCAACCGCCACCGGGGTCACCGTCAGGTGCGCCGTAGCGGACGCGTGCTGCCCGGCCGCGTCGGTTGCCGTGTAGCCGAAGCCGTCGAACCCGGAGAATCCCGCCGCGGGCGTGTAGACGTACGACCCGTCGCCGTTCACAGCAACCACGCCATGCGCCGGCTGAACGTTGTCGGTCACCGACAGCCGTGTACCGGAGTCGTTGGCCAACAGACCGGGCGCGCCAACCGTCAACGTCCCACCGGAAGTTGTGCTGCCCGAATCGTCGTCCGCCACCGGTAACGCCGGCGCGGCGACGGTCACCGTGACTGTCGCGATCGCCGTCTGCTCGGCGTCATCGGTGACCGTGTACCCGAAGGCGGCGACACCGGTGAACCCGGCCGGAGGCGTGTACACCGCACGGCCGGCGACGATCGTGACCGCGCCCCGGCCCACCGGCGGCTGGGTCACCCCGGTCAGCGTCAAACCACTGCCGTGATCGTTGGCCCGGACGTCAACGGTCGTCGGCGACTCGAAGGGCGTGGATGCCGCATCGTCGACCGCGACCGGGGTCACCGTCAGGCGTACGGTTGCCGAGGCGTGCTGCCCGGCCGCGTCAGTCACGGTATAGCCGAAGCTGTCCGGCCCGGAGAAGCCGGCGGTCGGCGTGTACCGGTACGACCCCGCACCGTCGACGCTCACCGTGCCGTGCCCGGGCAGGCTGTTGGCGGTCACCGACAGACGGGTGCCGGAATCGTTGCCCAGCACGCCGTCGGCCAGAACCGTCAACGTCGTCGCGACGGGCGTGGTACCGGAATCGTCACCCGCCGACGGCGACGCCGGTGCCGCGACGTTCACCGTCACCGTGGCGGTCGCCACCTGATCGGCTGCGTCGGTGACGGTGTACCCGAAAGCGGCAGCCCCGGTGAATCCGTCGGGCGGTGTGTACACCACATTGCCGGCAACGATCGTCACCGCGCCCGAACCGGCCGGCGGCTGGGTCACACCGGTCACCGTCAGGCCGGAACCGAGGTCGTTGGCCCGCACGTTGACCGAAACCGGTGATTCGAACGGCGTCGACACGGCATCGGCGACCGCCGTCGGCGTCACCGTGAGCTGCACCGTCGCGAACGCGTGCTGCCCGGCAGCGTCCGTCACGGTATAGAAGAAACTATCGAACCCGGAGAACCCGTCGGCCGGCGTGTAGACGTACGAACCGTCCGTACCGACGCTCACCGTGCCATGCCCGGCCGGACCGTTGGCCGTCACCGACAGCCGGGTACCCGAATCGTTGCCCAACACCCCCGGCGCGCCAACCACCAACGTCACGCCGGAACCGGTGCTACCCGAATCGTCGACCGCCACCGGCGCTTCCGGCGCTGTCACCGTCACCGTCACGGAGGTCGAGGTCGACTGCGCGATGTCGTCCGTGACCGTGTAGCCGAAGGTGACCGTGCCGGTGAACCCGGCGGGCGGTGTGTAGACGGCCTTGTTCGCGACGATCGTGACGGCACCCTGGCCCACCGGCGGCTGGGTCACCCCGGTCAGCGCCAAACCGGTTCCGTGATCGTTGCCCCGCACGTCCACCGTCACCGGCGACTCGAACGGCGTCGACGTCACATCCGCGACGGCCACCGGCGTCACCGTGAGCCGGACCGTCGCGGACGCGTGCTGACCGGCCGCGTCGGTCGCCGTGTAGCCGAAACTGTCCAGCCCCGAGAACCCGTCGGCGGGCAGGTAGCTGTACGACCCGTCAGCGCCGACGCTCACCGTGCCGTGTCCCGGCGGGCTGTTGGCGGTCACCGTCAACCGCGTGCCGGAGTCGTTGGCCAGCACCCCCCGCGCCGCGACGTCCAGCCGCACGCCGGCCGTGGTGGTACCCACATCGTCGACCGCGACCGGTGCGGCGGGTGGCGTCACCGTCACCGTCACGGTCGCCGACGCCGACTGCCCGGATCCGTCGATGACCGTGTACCCGAAGGGTGCGGCACCGGCGAACCCCGACGGCGGCGTATACACCGCGTTGCCGGCCACGATCGTCACCGCGCCCTGACCGGCGGGCGGCTGGGTAACCCCGGTCACCGTCAGGCCGGAGCCGAGGTCGTTGGCCCGGACGTCGACCGAAACCGGTGATTCGAACGGCGTCGATACGGCATCGTTGACCGCCACCGGGGTCACCGTCACGTGCACCGTCGCGCTGGCGGTCTGCGCCGCACCGTCGGTCACGGTGTACCCGAAGGACGCCGTACCCGAGAATCCGGCCGGCGGCGTGTAGATCGCCTTGCCGGATGCCACGGTCGCGACGCCCGTACCCGGGCTGGGTTGGGTCACCGCGGTCACCGCGCAGCTCGCGCACAGGTCGTTGGCGGCCGCGTCGACGGTGACCGCGGTGCCGGCCGGCGTCGTCGCGGTGTCGTCGACCGCCACCGGCGTCACGGTCAGATGAACGGTTGCGGTAGCCGTACGACCCAGCGAGTCGGTCACCGTGTACCCGAAACTGTCCAGCCCGGAGAAGCCGGCCGCCGGCGTGTACGTGTACGACCCGTTGGCGGCGATGGCCGCCGTACCGTGCCCGGCCGCCCCGGTGGCGGTCACCGACAGGCCGGTACCCGAGTCGTTGCCCAGCACGCCTGATGCCGCCACGACCCGCTGCACGCCGGCCGCCGTGGTACCCGAGTCGTCGGCCGCCACCGGCCCCGCGGGCGGCGAGGCGATGACGTTCAGCGTCGACGTGGCCGTATTGCTCGGGAAGAACGTCCAGGTGTCCACCCCTTTGAAGTCGCCGAAGCCGCCGGTGCACGAGGCGTTGGTATTGCCGCCGGAGTCCAGGCCGAACGCCCGCTGGCTGCCGGCACTGTCGAAGCCGGTGATCGGATCGCTGTGTGAGGTGGCGGGCGGGCTCAGCCCGCACAGCGCGACGCCCGGTGTGCCGACGTCACCGACGGAGGTGGTGTATCCCCGGTCGTCATAGAACGCGGTTGTGCACGACGGCCGGGCGAACGGACAGGTCCCGCCCGGCGCGTTGAGCAAGGTGAAGGTGGGCCCGCCCAGAGTGGAGTTTTCCACGTCGAGCAGCGGAAAATGGTACTCGCCCGCGTGCACCGACACCCGGAACGCGAAACCCACACCGGCCGGCCAGTTCGTACCGACGTTGTCCTTGCCGTCCCACGCCACGGTCCGGGGACCGGCCGCCAGTTTGCTCAGCAGCACCCGGTTCAACGGGTTGCCGGGGTCGAAGTCGACGCCGTTGCGGGACAGGATGATCTGGTACACCCCGGCGGGGTCGGCGTCGACGTGGAAGGTACCGCCCTGCGCGAAGCCGGTGTTGTTGGCGGCGATACCGCCCTCGAACGAGACGCTGTTGACCACCGGGGCCACCGCGGCGAGCGGGATGCCGAGTGCGGCGAGAGTCTCGTCGGCCATCGGTTCGAACGAAATCGGGTATTCGGGCGGTGAGAAATCCGTGCCGGCGGCGAGCGCGGTCATCGACGCGCCGCCGGCCGTGGCGAGGACATCGTGCTGGAGCGGGGAACCTTCCGGGCCAAGGAAGCCGACCCCGTTGGCGAAGACGACGAAGCCGTTCGGGTCCAGACCCCGGGTGTCGGTCCGGTACCGGTACCCGTCGGTGGTGGTGACGTAGAACGTCGTGTTGAACGGTTTGCCGTTGCCGCCGGTGAAGGCACCGATCGCGTAGGTGAAGACCCGGCCCGGGATGTTCGTGGTCGAGGAGACACTCGACCGTACGGTGAGGTCGAACGCCGACACGCTGGAGCGCTGGGTGGCGTCGGTGTCGGAGGCCGCGGTCAGCGCCACGTCGCCGGCGACCGTAGCGTCGGCCGACGAGCTGACGCCGTCCGGGCCGTACATGGCGATGTCGTAGATCCCGGCGGTCGCCGCCTGCAACCAGCACGGCCGGTAATGGGTGGCGTCGCCCGCGGCGTTCGCCGCCGACGGGCCGCCGAGTTCCTGTGCCCGGGTGGTCAGGCGACCCTGGGCGGCGATGCCGGTGGCGGTGCGCTGGCTGCTGCACATGAACGCGTTCACGCCGTTGACCGGGCTCGGCACCGTGCCCTGCCGGTCGGTCACCACGCCGGGGTGGTAGGCGACGATGTCCCCGCTGCCGACGCCGACCGCGGTCGAGCCCATCAGCAGCACCTCGCCGACCCGAAGGTACGCCGACAGCAGCGTGCGCCGGTAGATCTGGGTTCCGGCGGCGGGGCCGTAGAGGTTCGTCCGCCACTCGATGTGCGCCCGGCAGGAGCCGCCCGAGGAGTTGGTGTCGCACGCCGTACCCGTCAGCCCGGTCGGGTACAGGTCGCCGCTGCCCTCGGCCGACGCCGGCACCGGAGCACTGGCCACCACGAGCACGAACACGACGGTGGCCGCCGCCAGTCGGGCCCCGAGCCGGGGACACCGAAATAGGGCAGGACTGGTGCAGGTCACCGCTAGCCACCCTCATGCCGCATCCACGACGACCGTAAGCGCTGATCGCCGTACCAATTTCGCTTTTTTATACCATTCGTTACCTTTCGCGGCTGCCTTTCCGGAAAGCCGCCCCGGTTCTCTCTATTACGAAGCGGGTAACCTCCGGCTGCGCACGGACCGGCCCGTCATCGCGGTCCTCGCCGTCCTGGACACCGATGATGAGTTCGTCGTCATCGACGCAGCCCGGTCTCCCTGATCGGCGGCATCGTTTCGCCCGGCAAGACGGCCGCACATCGATTGGGTGAAGATGCATCTATAGCTCGGGTACTCAGGAAGGTAAGCGTGGCCACGGCGAGCAACAACGAGCTGAAATTGTGGTAGCGGGTCGAACGGACTTTCAGTCTGAACAAGTATCTGACCGGCTGACCCCGCATGAGTGATGTCGGGGCAGCGCGTAGTCACCCTGGTCATGGGCTTGTAACTTGTGAGGAACGGCCCGAAGGCCCAGGGCGCATCGCCGGGAGTCTCACGCGACGCCCAGACCCTGCACCGCGTGACCTCTGGAGTGCGCTGCGGGATGACGGCCAGGGTCGGGAAGATGCGTCCTGGGCGTTTCCCGGCCCGTCCAAATCGGGCGTCTTGGCGGTGCGGCGATCAGCCGGTCGTCGGTTCACGGTTCACAACGGCGGCTGCCGGTAACCGACGGCGCGGGCGAACTCAAGGCAGGATGGCGGGGTGCCGCTACTCGTAGATCCGGCCCTGCCCCCGGGCTCGCTGCGCGCGCTCCGACAGCCAAGTCTCGACGTTGACGACGAGTTGGTGCTCAGACCGTGGCGTTCGGCGGATATCCGCGCGGTAAAGGCGGCTTTTGATCAGCCCGACATTCAACGTTGGCACGTGCGACGTATCGACAGCGACGCGGAGGCTCGTGGCTGGATTTCCGACTGGTCGCAACGCTGGGATCATGAAACTGATGCGAGCTGGGCGATCGTCCGCGACGACGACGCCATCGGCCAGGTAGGCCTTCGAACGATCAAACTTTTCGCCGCAGACGCACAGATGTCGTACTGGGTACTGTCGGATGCGCGGGGGGCCGGCGTTGCGGCTCGTGCCACCCGAGCGCTCGCCCGCTGGGTCTTCGACACGCTCCGCCTGCAGCGTCTGTCCCTGATGCACTCCACCGAGAATCCGGCCTCATGCCGGGTCGCGCTCAGCGCGGGCTTCCCGGTCGAGGGCATCATGCGCGGCTACATGCTGCACACCGATGGCTGGCACGACACGCACGTTCACGGCCGACTACGTACCGACGCGGTCTAGACAGACTCGCCGCGCGCCGCGGGCACCCGCGTTTCGTCCAGCACCCATCGGACGTACGCCGGGTTACCGCCGACGACGGGCGTCGCGATGACACACGGCACGTCGTACGGGTGGTCGCGGTTGGTGCGCTCCACGATTTCCGGCACGAGGCCGCGACGGGTGTGGAGCGCGACCCGCGCCTCGCCCTCGTCGTGGACGCTTCCCTGCCACCGGTAGATCGACCGGACTGCGGCGATCGTGTGCCCGCACGCGCACAGCCGGTCGGCTACCAGCGTGCGGGTGAAGCCGACCAGCCAGTCCGCGTCCGGTGCGGTGATGACGACCTCGCAAACCTCATCATTCACGGCTACCGCTCCCGTCCTTTGAAGATGCGCGACCACGTTTCGCCCCCTAAACAACGAGGTGGAGGCCGCCGGGCACGCGAATCGCCGGCTCGGACACGTCCAAAGCATCGAGCACGCGCGACACCGAGCCTAAGGTCTTGCCGTGGTCCTCGTTGAGGTTGGAGCGCGGACCAGCCTGCAGTTCGAGTCCACCGCTGGCGACGCCGGCCGGATCGACCCGGTACCGGGGAACGTCAACCGTTAGGCGTCGGGCTTGGCGATCTCGATGTTGGAAAAGGCCACCTCGGGGTGGTCGGCGGTAACCGGTTGGGGCACGAAGATGCCGAGCGCGGTCCGGCCGCGGGCGAACTGGGCGCTGGTGAACTGCCCCGCGCGGGCACCGTTGAGGTACACCGTCAGGCTGGTGCCGCGCGCCAGGATACCGACCCGGGCCGGCACGTTGAGTTCGACGGTGGCGGGGAAAATCTGCATCTCCGTGACTTTGGTGAAATCCGGTAGACCGTGTGCCGCGAGAACCAACCTGTCGTGGCACACCTCCAACACGTACCCGGCGTCGTGTCCGGTCTGCGCCGCCGGCCCGAAACGAAACCAGATGCCGCCGCACACCCCCTGGCTCACCAGCGTGACGTCCGCCGAGACCGCCTCGTCGTCGTACGAGTTGGTCGGCCCCTTGCACCGGTACGTGCCGGACGTCTGCTTGGTCACCGTCAATCGGCCGTCCACGGCGCATGTGCTGGCGTTGGCCGGGTCGGTGTCGCTGAGCCAGTTGCCGGTCGACCTCAGCGGGTCGCTGACGACCGGATGCCAACCGGCCGGGACGAACGGGTCGACCGCCGGTGCCGCGCCTCGCGTACCGGTGGCGGTGCTCGCGTTGCCCGGTTTCCCGAGTCCACCGAGGTTCGGCAGCTTGACCACGCCGCTGGCGATGCCCGCGGCGACCAGCAGTACCGCGGTGCACACGACGGCCAGCGTGACGCGGCCGGCGACCCCGCGCCGGGGCGCCGCGTCGTACGGCGTGCCGGACTGCCCGTACCGCTGTTCGTCGCCCCGCTGCTCCCGCCACAGTGGATACTCCGCATCCGGAGCGGACCGCGTGGCGGTGGGAGCGGACGGCACGGCATCCGTCACCGGCACGCCGTCGACGGCCGTGACGGCGTCCGTCGCGCGGGTTCCGGCCGTGCTGATCACGGCAGCGGCGGGCGTACGTGCGGGAGCCACCCGGTTGGACGGCTGGTGCGGCAGCGAGTGCAGGCTGCCCTCGGCCACCACGAGTTCGGGCTGCTCGGTGATTGCCGGGCCGACCCCGAGCGCCCGGTGCAGCGCGGTCGCGACCAGCGGGATCCGGCTTGATCCGCCGACCAGGAACAGGCCGGCGATCTCCGTCGTATCGAGGCGGGCGTGGCGTACCAGCGCCGCGGTGGCGCGTACGGTCCGTTCGACCAGCGGCCCGGCCACCTGTTCGAACTCCTGGCGGGTCAGCGGCGCGTCCCGATCCTGCAGCGGGAGCCGCAGCGACACGGCGGCGCTTCGGGAGAGCATTTCTTTTCCGGTACGCACGTCCTCCCACAGCAGGTGACGTTCCCGGGCGTCGCCGGCGGTCGCGGGGTTGATCAGACGGGCCCAGACCGCGGCGCTGTCAGCGGGCGAGCCGGCGCGCAGCCAGTCCACTATCGCCGCGTCGAGGTCGACGCCGCCCACGTCGTCGAGGCCGTCGACGGCGACAACCCGGAACGTCTCGGCGCGCGACACCTCCCCGGGCCCCGACACATCCCTGGCGGCCCACGAGTCGGCACCGCGCCCGTCGCCGGCCGACCACGCCGCGTCGCCGGTCGCGCGTCGTACCACGCTCGCGTCGAACGTGCCGGCACCGAAGTCGAACACGACCAGCGCCCCGCCCGCCGGGAGCTGATGCCCGAGCACGGCGCTGTAGTAGGGGGCGGCGGCGACCGGTTCGGGTACGAACGTGACCTGGCCGAGCCCGGCGGCCTGGGCCG
>JAVHWE010000446.1:0-13689 GCA_032160285.1 Micromonosporaceae bacterium
ATCCATGCCTTCTTGCGTCCCATCATCTCTTCCGTTCGTTATCGGACTATTGCCGCCCAAATCAGCGGTGCACGAGTCCCGGCGGGCGTTGTGCATGATCAATTGCACGTTCACTGCTTAATACGTGACGACGTTCGTAAAGGTTCACAGCGAACGCACATTCTTGGCGGCGCGCCGCAGCGACCCGCCGGGGCCACGCCGGGCGGTCGCGGTGACCGGCACCGGCGGCTCCGACGCCGTGCCGTGGGACAGCGACAAGCGGTCCACGGTCCGGGACCACGAAGAAGCGACAGACGACGGCGCGGACCGCCCCGACTCCGCTCGCGGACAGTCAGTCCCAGACCGGTTCGGACGTTTCCACCACCTCACCATCGCGGCGGAAGACCACGAAGCGGTCGAACGACCGGGTGAACCACCGGTCGTGGGTGACCGCGATGACGGTACCCAGGAAGCCTTTCAGCCCGTCCTCCAGCGCCTCGGCCGACGCCAGGTCGAGGTTGTCGGTCGGCTCGTCGAGCAGCAGCAGCGTGGCCCCGGACAACTCAAGCAGCAGCACCAGGAAGCGGGCCTGCTGACCGCCGGACAGCGTGCCGAACCGCTGCTCCGCCTGGCCTGCCAGGTCGTAGCGGGACAGTGCCTTCATCGCACCGTCGCGGGCCAGGCCCGCCCGCCGGTCGTCGCCACGCCACAGGATGTCGACGAGCGCCCGGTCGACCAGGTCCGGCCGATCGTGGGTCTGCGAGAAATGACCCGGCCGGACCCGCGCCCCCAGCCGCGCCGTCCCCCCGTGCGCGACCGGGGCCAACAGCCGGCCGTCGACCGGCGCGTGGTCGACGTCCGGATCGCTGCCGCCCCGCGCCAGTAGGCGCAGGAAATGCGACTTGCCGGTGCCGTTGCCGCCGAGCACCGCGACCCGGTCGCCGTACCAGAGCTCCAGATCGAACGGGTAGGTCAGACCGTCCAGCTCCAGACGTTCGCAGCTGACCGCCCGCTTGCCGGTGCGCCCACCGGCCAGCCGTATCTTGATCTCGGAGTCCCTGGGCGGCAGCGGCGGCGGTCCGGCCTCGGTGAACTTCTTCAACCTGGTCACCGCCGCCTGGTACCGCGACGCCATGTCGGAGTTGTAGGCGGCCTTCTGCTTGTACATCGACACCAGCTCGCGCAGCTTGACCTGCTCCTCGTCCCACCGTCTGCGCCGCTCCTCCAGGCGCTCGTGCCGGCTTACCCGCGCGTCGTGCCACGAGGCGAAACCACCCGGATGCACCCATGCGGAACCGCCCTCGACCGCGACGACCCGGTCCGCGGTACGCGCCAGCAGTTCGCGGTCGTGCGACACGTACAGCACGCTTTTGCCGCTGTCGTTGAGTTGCCTTTCCAGCCAGCGCTTTCCGGGTACGTCGAGGAAGTTGTCCGGCTCGTCGAGCAGCAGCACCTCATCGCTACCGCGCAGGAGCAGCTCGAGGGCGAACCGTTTCTGCTGGCCGCCGGAGAGCGTGTGCACCGGCCGGGCCCTGGCGGTTTCCCACGGTTGGTCGAGAACCACCACGCTGACGGTGTCGAAAAGCACCTCCGCGTCGTATCCACCGACCTCGCCCCAGGAGGCGATCGCGTTCGCGTACGCGAGTTGGGTCTTCGCGGCGGCACTGCTGAACTTCCCCCGGCGCTCGGCGTCGTGCATCGCCCGCTCCGCGGATTCCAGGCGCTCGCCGGCCGCGCGCAGCGGCGGGGTCACCAGCCCGAGCGCCAGTCTGTGCAGGCTGACCTGAGCGTCCCGCGATCCCGGGGACCCATTACCGATCATGCCGATGAACTGGCGCATCACGCCGAGGCCGCCAGATCGGGCGATCACGCCGTCGTGCACCGGCAGGTCACCGGCGACCATCCGGAGCAGCGTCGTCTTGCCGGCCCCGTTCGGGCCGACCAACGCCACCTTGCCGCCCCCACCGACCCGAAACGACACGTCAGCGAAGAGCACCCGGCCGTCGGGCAACGTGTGCCCGACCCCCGCGACGTCGACGTACCCCACGAATCAGGAATTGTCCCGGGTACGGGCGGCGCTGTCGCGCGAATTTCGGCACCTCCGCCGGGGCCCGGTGGTTGTCGGCCGGCCCTACACTGTCCGGCGCCGAACGCGCTCTCGACATCGACGGTCCGGGAGGTGAGCCATGCCGCTCCCGCGGCAACCGGTCGACACGTACGCGGTGCCGCCCGACCCCGGGCCGGCCGGCACCATCGACGACCTCGTCGAGCGGCTGCGGTTGTTGAAGGTCTGGGCCGGTGATCCGTCGTACGGGTCGATCACGGACCGGGTCAACGCGGCGTGGACCGCGGCCGGGCGGTCGGCCGCCGACCTCGCGGGCAAGACCACCATCGTGGACTGTTTCCGGCCGGGCCGGCGGCGGTGGAACACCGACCTTGTCGTGGCGGTGGTACAGGCGTTGAACCCGGACGTGGGGTACGTGGCGCAGTGGCGGCAGGCGCTCCAGGTGATCGGCGGGGAGACCCACCCGGCGTCCCAGGTGCGCGTGCAGGACCGGTTGCCGCCGGACCTGGCCGGGTTCACCGGCCGGAGCACCGAACTGGACCGGCTACGGCACGCCCTCCGTGCCGGCCGGCGGACCGGCGGTGCGGCGGGGATCTCCGTGATCACCGGCATGGCCGGGGTCGGCAAGACCCAACTCGCGATCCACGCCGCCCACCTGCTACTCCGGGCGGAACCGTTCAACCGGGTCCTGTTCGTCAACCTGCGGGGGTTCCACCCCGACCCCGCCCAGCCCCCGGCCGACCCGGCAGCGGTGCTCGACGGCTTCCTGCGCCTGCTCGGGGTCCCCGGTCAGCGGATCCCCAACGACCTGTCCGCCCGCGCCGCGGCCTACCGCGACCGCCTCGCCGACACCCGCACGCTGGTGGTGCTCGACGACGCCGCCGACGCCGACCAGGTCCGCCCGCTCCTGCCGGAAGCGGTGGGCTGCCTGACGCTGGTCACCAGCCGACGCACCCTCACCGACCTGCACCCGGCGACACACCTGACCGTCGACGTGTTCACCGCCGACGAGGCCGTCGCCTTCCTCACCCGGGCCGCACCCCACGTTCCGACCGGCACCGACCCGCACGCGCCGGCCCGGATCGCCCACCGCTGCGGATACCTGCCACTGGCCCTCGGACTGCTGGCCGGACACATCCGCGCCGCACCCGGCTGGACGCTCACCGACCATGCCGACCGCCTCGACGAACGCCACCGCGACCGGCGCCTGGACAACGGGGTGGAGGTCGCCCTCGACCTGTCCTACCGGCACCTGGCCACCGATCGGCGACGACTGCTGCGGCTGCTCGCGCTGCACCCCGGACAGGACGCCGACGCCTACGCCGCCGCGGCGATGGCCGACACCGACCTGCCCACCGCCCGGGCCACCCTGCGCGACCTCTGCCGCGACCATCTGCTGCAACAAAGCAGCGCCGGCCGGTACACCTGCCACGATCTCGTGCGCGCCTACGCCACCGCGAGGGCCGGCGACGAGGACGCGCCCGCAGCCCGCCGCGCCGCCCTGACCCGACTGTTCGACTACTACCTGGCCACCGCCGCCAACGCCGTGGACATCCGGTACCCGGCCGAGGCGCACCGCCGGCCGCGGATCGCCGCGCCGGGAACGCCCGTCCCGGCGCTGACCGAACCCGAGAGCGCGCGCGCGTGGCTGGACGCCGAACGTCCCACCCTGGTGGCGGTCGCCGCGCACACCGCCACCCACGGCTGGCCGACGCACACCACCCGCCTGTCGACGACGCTGTTCCGGTACCTGGTTGGCGGTTACCACACCGACGCCCTCGCCATTCACGGCCACGCCCGCCGCGCCGCCCACCGCACCGGCGACGAGACGGGACAGGCCCACGCGTTGACCAACCTCGGCGTCGCGCATCTGCTGTCGGGTCGGTACGCGGTGGCCGCCGAGCACCTCCAGCAGGCCCGGGACCTTTTCGAACGGGCCGGTGACCCGGTCGGCGAGGTCCGCGCGCTGGACAACCTGGGCAACGTCGAGGCGCGGCTGGGGCGCTATCGGCTGGCCGCCGACCACCTCGAGCGGGCCCTGCACCTGTGCCGGCGGGCGGGCGATTCGACCGGTGAGGCCCGCGCGCTGGTCAACCTCGGCGTCGTCGAGGGCCGGCTGGGCCGCGACCGGCTCTCCGCCGACCACCACGAGCAGGCCCTGACCCGGTACCGGCAGGCCGGCGACCGGGAGGGTGAGGCGAACGCGCTGAACAACCTCGGCAACGCCGAGGTGCGGCTGGGCCGCCTCGGGCCGGCCGCCGACCATCTCGGGCAGGCCCTGGCCCTGTGCCGGCACCTGGCCAACCGCGGCGGCGAAGCCTGGACGCTGGACGGCCTCGGCACCCTCCACACCCGCCTCGGGCAGCCGGCCCGGGCCACCGAACACCACCGGCGGGCGCTGGCCACGTTCCGCGAGACCGGCCAGCGCGACGGCGAAGCATGGGCGCTCAACGGCCTCGGCGAGGCCGCGCTCGCCGCCGGCCGCCCCGCTGACGCGCTGACCCACCACGCCCGCGCCCACACCATCGCCGTCGAGGTCGGCGCCCGCGTCCAGCAGGCGCGCGCCCACACCGGACTCGGCCACGCCCACCGCACCCTCAACCAGTCCGCCGGCGCCGGTCAGCACTACCGGCAGGCCCTGGCCATCTACACCGAACTCGACATGCCCGACGCCGACCAGATCCGCGCCCACCTCATCACCACCCCCGACGACAGCCCCGAACAGCCGTGAACCGCCGGTAGGATCCCGAACGCGCGGGTGTGTCGCATGCCCGCCGGCCACCGTCCTGCCCGGCGTGACGGGCACCCGCCGCGACATCGCGCGTCGCCGCGGTGCGGTGCGGTGTTCGGATCAGCCGGCCGACACGGTCACGTCGATGCTGCCTGCGTGCGGGATCCGCAGCACGTGTATCCGGCGGCGGGCGTCGCGCAGATAGGTCCGGGTCGAGGTCGACAGGGTGACCGGGCGCGCACCGCCCCACCCGACCGTGATGACCGTCGGGCCACGGCGGATGGTGATGCCGTCCGCCGTGGTGGAGACCGCCTGATTGTACGGCGCCGGCGTGCCGTCGGTGAACGACACCACATCGTCGGGCAGGAGCACGAACGGGATCTGCTCGGTGGCCGCGGTCGTGGCCCGTACCGCGCGGGTCAACATGTTCGGCGCGAGGGTCAACTCGGTGCTCACCGACGAGTCGGCGGTGTGATAAAGCACCCGTACCGGTGCGTCACCCGCGACGGCGCGTTGGCCGTCCCACGCCTGGTCTCCGATCAGGTACTCGGCGACGAGGTCGCCGTTGGCGTCCGGGTTGCCGCCGGGCGGCACGGTGGCCCAGCAGCCGGTGTTGGTCTGCTGCGCGTGGATGACGGTACCGGCCTGGGGATGCCACCAGAACCCGGTCCCGGCGCGGACCATCGGGGTGGCCCGCTGGCCGAAGAAGGCACCGACGTAGTAGCCGGGCCGGCGCGCGTACAGGAAGTCCTGGTTGGTCAGAACATCGCGGCGGATCTCGGCGAAGTCGTTCTGCCGGAGGTACGGCACCTGCGCGGTCATTGCCTCCTTCACCGCCGTCGACGGAAGGATCTCGGGGTACGTCGCATGGGTGATGATCCGCGGCGACGTGTCCTGCTTGACCAGCGCCGGTGCGGGACCCGGTAGGGCGGCCCACGCGACGCGGGTCGCGGCACGGTCGGACTTCGAGGTGTAGAACGGGGCGAGGGTCGGTACCAGCGGCGTGAACGTGGCACCGAGGGTGGTGCGGTCGGGGTCGGGGACGACGTTGTCGTAGAACGCGGTCGAGGTGCGCGCGGACACGGCGTAGTACGTCAGCCAGCCCGAACCGTCCGGCTCGCGGAGCAGGTTGTGGCCGAACCAGTCGGCGAACTTGCGCGCCATCGAGAGCGTGGCGGGGTGTGCGGTACGGATGAAGACCTCGGCCAGCTCCGGCAGCATGACCTCGAAGTTGTAGTTGATGTCCATGCCGAGCGGATCGTAGAAGAACCCGGCCGGGCTCTGTCCGTGCTGCGCCATGAACTCGATGCGGTTGAGCAGTTTGCCGATCAGCGCCAGGTCGGGAATGAGGTGCATGGCCCGGGCCGACCCGGCGAGTCCGGCGGTGACCTGGTTGGACCACATGACCGGCGTGTTCCAGATGGTGTTCGCCGGATCGAGCAGCCAGTTCATGCCGGCCCGCAGGGCGGTCTCGATCTCGGTTCGGCGCTGCGGCAGAGCGTCCACCTGGCGCAGGTTGGCCAGCGTCTTGGCCAGATAGCCGAGCGCGAAGCCGGTTGGGGCCAGGCCGTGCTCGGTGATGCTGTACTCCGGCCACGATCCGTCCTCGTGCTGCAGGCGGAGGTAGTGCCCGATCGCGGCGTCGAGCCGCCCGGCGAGCGCCGGGTCGAGGTGGTACGGGTTCCACGGGCGCTGGTTGGCGTAGAACCAGCTCAGCGTGAACACGTGCTCCTGGACGCGGGCGTTGGTCGGCCCGGAAGGGTCGCGCCACCAGCCGCCCCGAAACCACCCGTACGTGTCCGGGTTGGTGTCGTCGATGTCGTTGGTCATCGCCGGCAGGATCGCGAGGTATCCGGCGAAGCGCTGCTCGGCCGGCGAGAACATGGTCCGGACCGGCGCGCCCGCCGGCAGCGGCGCGATCGGCGGCAACGGCGGGAACTCCGACGGCGCAACGCCGGGACCGCCGGGCGCCGGGTCGGCGAAGGCGGCGGACGGTACCGCGGCGACCGCGGCGGCACCGGCGGCCGCCGACAGCAGGGCGCGTCGGCTCAATGGGACTCGAGGCTGCGTCGGACGGGTGACCATCAGGGGCTCCTTCGAGCGCGAGGTACGGGTGCCGGCTGTCGACCGTCCTCGCCCGGGGTGACTCCGACTGGAATGGACGCGATGGAATCGAGGAGGATTTGACCGGAGTTTCGGCCGGGTAAACGACTCGTGTCAAGGTGCTAATACGAATTAGCAGGGAGACAGCGTGGTGACGCCGCCCGCCCCGCCCCGGGCTATATCAACAGCGTCGCGGCCGCGCTGGTCAGTACGACGATCGCGGTCACCGCGCCGGTGAGGATGAACCTCGGCCACGACACGGTGACCTGCTGCGCGCGGCACCGTTGGTACCACAGCAGCGTCGCCAGCGACGCCCACGGGATGACGATCGGTCCGATGTTGGTACCCAGCAGCAGGCCGAGCAGCTGAGTGTGGTTGGCCGGTGGCACGGCCGCCTCGGCGGCGACGTACGCGGGCAGGTTGTTTATCACGTTGGACAGTCCGGCACCGGTGGCCGCGGCGCGCAGCGTACCGGCCGTGCCGGGGTCCTGGCTCATGGCCGCCATCAGCACGTCGTTGAGGCCCAGCCGGCCGACCGCCTGCATGAGCAGGAACAGCCCGGCGACGAAGCCGAGCAGTTGGACCGGGACCAGGCCCCAGCGCAGGCTGGCGCGGTCACGGACGGCGAAGCCGAGCAGGACCGCGCCGGCGCAGGTGCCGCTGGCCCATGCCAGCGCGACGCCGGCGAGGATCAGCACGACGAAGGTCACGCATGCCGCGGAGGCGAGCACGAACAGCACCCGGTCATGCGGCCGATGCGGCTGCGGCGGGGTGTACCGGTCCGCGCCACGGCGGCCACGTCTCCAGTAGAAAATCCACAGACACACCATGGTGGTCAGCAACGCGGCCAGCTGGGGCGCGATCATGCGGGCGGCGAAGGCGGCCGGCTGCAGGCCGATCCGGTTGGTGGCCAGCAGATTCGTGAGGTTCGAGACCGGCAGCAGCAGACTGGCCGTGTTGGCCAGCCACACCGTCGTCATCGCCAACGGCAGCGGCGGGATGCGCATCGCCGTCGCCACCGCCAACATGACCGGAGTGAGCAGTACCGCGGTGGTATCGAGGTTCAGGAACGCGGTGGTCGCGGCGGCGAGGACGGCGCACAGGATGAACAGGACGACGTAGTTGCCACGAGCCGCGATGGCGATGCGTGCCGCGAGGACATCGAACACCTGGGCCTTCGCGGTGAGTTCGGCCAGGATCACCACAAAGCCCAGGAAGAGCAGCAGGGGCAGGACCCGGTGGAGCGTCGCCGTCGCGACCGATACCGGCAGCCGCCCGAACAGCACCGCGGCGACGCCGAGGACGCTGACCGCGACGGTGATCCAGGCGAGCGTGTCGGGCCGCCGTCGGCGGGTGTCCGTGCCGTCGGTCGGTCGCGGATGCGTCTTCGCGCCGGAACGCGTCAACCGATCGGGCGACGCCGTCGACTCACGCTCGGCGGGCTGCGTCATGGTGTCAAGTATCGCGGAGGGGCGCCCGGATCCGCGTGCGCGGTGGCCCGACGCAACCGCGCGGCGCGGACCGGTACGGCAGCCGTTGGAGGTGACGATCCGACGTACCCGGTCGCTGTTAATGATCGACTGCTGTTGCTGTGTGTAGGTGATACAACGTGTACAGTGAGCGCTTGTCGATGCGACTGGGGGCACCGTGGCCGCACCTGAGGGCAGCAACGACGATCAGCAAGCGGTAACGGTGCTCCACCTTGCGGGTCTGCCAGCCTTCCGGCGACCGGATGACGATCTCGCCGACCCGGTCCTTGGCCCCGACTGGTCGGCCGAACTCTTCCGGTTGATCGCCGCCGACCCGCGGCTGCGGCCCGATCTCCTCGTGGTGGCCGGCAATCTGGCCGCGCGCGGCCGCAAATGGGAGTACGACCAGGCTGGGCGCCACATCGCCGCGCTGATGGAGCTGTTCGGACTGCCGGCGCATCGGATCGTGCTCGTTCCGGGTGACGGCGACGTCAACCGGGAGGCGTCGGCCTCGTACTTCATGCAGCGCGCCGCCGAGGACGACGAGGCCGAACCGCCGTACTGGCCGAAGTGGACGCAGTTCGCGGCCCTGTTCGGGCGGTTCTACCAGGACAATCCCAGCGTCTCGTTCGCGCCCGGCGAGCCGTGGTCGCTGTTCGAGATCTCCGACCTGCGCGTGGTGGTTGCCGGCCTCAACTCGACCATGGCGCACAGTCACCAGGACGCGGACAACTACGGCCTGATCGGTGAGCAGCAGGCGGAGTGGTTCCGGTCCCGACTGGCCCGGTATGCCGGTCTCGGTTGGTTGCGCATCGGGCTGCTCCGGCACGCCCCACCCGGCGGGTGTGAGCACGGTGCCGAGCACCTGCGCGACGCCGAACTCCTGGACCGCCTCATCGGGCCGAACCTGAACCTGCTCGCACACGGCTCGCTCGTGGGCCCCGGCCGCGAGGACCGCGCGGGCCTGCCGGTACTCGGCGCCGGGGGGCGGGCCGAGCCGGGACAGGCGGCGAAGTCGACCGGCTTCGAGCTCCTGCGGATCCGGTCGGACGGCGTGACGCGGTATGTACCGGACGTCGATGCCTGCGAGCATCCGGCGGCGAGCCTCGCCGACCGGCTGGTGCGCGAGGACATCGCGGTTGCCTTCGAGGCCGTCGGCACCACCTTCCCGTCGGCGCGGCGACCGGTGTCCGAGGTCGAGACGCCGCAGCCCGGTGGGAAGGCGCGCCGGGTCGAGGACTTCGCCGACCGCGTGAAGGAGATCTGCGCGCTGCGCCACGCCGGATCGACGATCGTGGCCGTACCGGCCACCGCCAAGGCACCGATGTACCTGCGGGTGAGCTCGGTCGAGGACACCTTCGTCACGCAGCGGCCGGTCGGCCTGGCCGAGAACGGGGTCAACGAACGGGTCCTCGACCAGTTCGTGCAGCACGTCCATGCCGACTTCGCGGCGGCCGATCCCTACCTGTTCTCGGAGTTCGTCTACGGCGGCGCGCCGGCGGACGAGCATCTGGCGGCCGCCGCGCACAAGCGGGGCATCAACCTGCTCAGCTTCGTGGAGTACCAGGGGTTGATGGACCTGCGCGGCTACCTGGCCCGCCAGACCGAACGCCTCACCAACAGCCGGCTGTACCCACCGGCGACCTACGTACCGCAGCGCTACCGCGTCATCGGCACCGACGAGATCCGCCAGGACCTGCTGGAGCAGGTGTTCGGCTGGGTGGAGTCCGATGAGCAGCAGTTCGTGCTGCTGCTCGGCGACTTCGGGCTCGGCAAGACGTTTCTGATGCAGGAGCTGGCCCGGCGCATGCCGGAGCGGCTGCCGCACGTCGTCCCGATGCTGCTGGAGCTGCGCACGCTGGAGAAGGCGCGAAGCGTCGACGAGCTGGTCGCCCAGCACCTGGCCTTCTCCGGCGAGAAGCGCATCAACCTCGAGGCGTTCCGCTACATGCTGCGCAGCGGACGCATCGTCCTGCTGTTCGACGGTTTCGACGAACTCGCCCTCCGCGTGTCGTACGACCGGGCCGCGGACCGCCTCCAGACGCTGCTGCAGGGGCTCGAGGGCCGGGCGAAACTGATCATCAGTAGCCGCTCCCAGCACTTCATGTCGACCCAGCAGGTGCTGACCGCACTCGGCGAGCGGGTGGAGCGCGTGCACAGCTCCCACCTGGTCGAGCTCGTCGACTTCACCGACGAGCAGATCCGCGAGTACCTGGTACGGCTGTACCGTGGCGATCAGCGGCTGGCCGACGCCCGCCTGGACCTGATCAAAGAGATCCGGGATCTGCTCGGCCTGTCCCGAAACCCCCGGATGCTCGGCTTCATCTCCAACCTCGACGAGGCCCGGCTGCGTCAGGTCCAGGCCCGCGAGGGCAGCATCAGCTCGGCCGACCTCTACCGGGAGCTGCTCGACCACTGGTTCCGTCACGAGGATTGGCGGGCCAGCCCACGCGGCGCGTCGTCCATCCTGACCACCGAGGACCGCTGGCGCGCTGTCCGCGCGCTCGCGATGCGGCTGTGGCAGTCCGTCGAGTCCACCGTGGCCGTCGCCGAGCTGGAGGAGGAGACCGCCGCGGCGCTCGGCCCGCTGGCGGACCGCTTCCTCGACCACGACCAGGCCGCGCAGCTGGTCGGATCGGGGACGCTGCTGGTCCGCGACGACGAGGGCCGCTTCACCTTCGTACACCAGTCGGTGCTCGAGTGGTTGATCGCCGAGGAAGCCGCCCGTCAGGTGCAGACCGAAGACCACCGGTCCGCGATCCTCGGTATGCGCCCCATCTCGCCGCTGATGGCCGACTTCTTCGCCGGACTCGCCGGCCGCGGCCGGGCCGTCGAATGCGCCCGCCGGGTGCTCGACGACGTGGCGGCCACCGACGTCGCGAAGCGCAACGCGCTCCTCATCCAGGACCGGGTCGGGGTGCAGCACGCCGCCCAGGCGCGGCTGTCCGGCCAGAACCTACGCGGCAGCGTGATGGCCGGCGGCGACCTCAACCGGGCCGACCTGGCCGGCGCGGACCTGACCGCCGCGCGGCTGGTCCAGACGAACCTCACCGGAGCGTCGCTGCGCGACGCACAGCTCGTCGGGGCCGCCCTCAACCGGGTGACGCTCGTCGACGCGGACCTCGTCGGCGCCGACTTCACCGAGGCGCGGCTCGTGTCGACCGATCTCACCGGTGCCGTGCTGACCGGTAGCCGGTGGAGCGGCGCGTCGCTGCTCGACGTCACCGTGGATCCCGCCGCACGTACCGGCCCGGAGCTCGCGGACGCGGCGATCGCCGGCCGCGACCCGGCGCTCGTGCAGCGACCGCCGGCCGCCGCGCCCGCGAGGGGCGTTTCGTTCGCACCCAACGGACGGCTGTTGGCGTACGGCATGGGGCAGACGGTCGTGATCGCCGGGCCGGACGGCGGCCGGCTCCATCGCTGCGTGCACGGTCATACCGACGCCGTCACCGCGGTCGCGTTCAGCCCGGACGGGGGGCTGCTGGCCAGCGCCAGCCTCGACGGCACCGTCCGCGTCTGGCGGGCCGAGGACGTCTCGTTGCGCGAGGTCTTCGACGACGCGTCCGGCCAGGTGTTCAGCGTGGTCTTCAGCCCGGACGGAACCCTGCTGGCCGCCGGCAGCGAGGACGGCGGCGTGTACCTGTGGCGGGTGGCCAACGGCACGCTGCACCGGGCGTTGGGGCAGGGCGGACCGGCCGTCTACGCGGTCGCTTTCAGCCCGGACGGCACACTGGTCGCGACGGCGTGTCTCGACGGCAACGTGCGGCTGTGGAACGTCGCCGACGGCAGCCGGGGACGGACCCTGCCGGTGTCGCCACGACCGGTCCTGGCGGTGGCGTTCAGCCCCGAAGGCAGCCTGCTCGCCACCGGCGGCGGCGACGGGAAGGCCCGGCTGTGGCGGGTGGCCGACGGCGCGATTCGCGACGAACTGTCCGCGCACATCCGCGTCGTCCTCGGCGTGGCCTTCAGCTCGGATGGAACCCAGTTCGCGACCTGTGGCGGCGACGGGAACGCGCGCCTGTGGAACGTCGCCGACGGTTCGGTCGTCGCCACGCTGTCCGGGCACGACGACGAGGTGCACTCGGTGGCCTACGGCCCGGACGGTGATCTGCTCGCCACGGCCGGCACCGATGGCACCGTCCGGGTGTGGAGTGTGCCCGCACACGCCCGGCGGTTCACCCTGACCGGCCGCCAGAACGACATCAACGACCTGGCGGTGAGCGTCGACGGCCAGTTCGTCGCGACGGGTACCGACGACGGCCGGGTCCGGCTGTGGAGCCTGTCCGGCGGTACCTGCGCCATCCCGTACCGCGAGCATGCCGACGCCGTGTTCGGCGTCGGGTTCAGCCCGGACGGTCGGCTGCTGGCCATCGGCGGCGTCAAGGGTACGGTTCAGCTCCGCCAGTTGCCCGACGGTGGCCCGTACGTGTCTCCGGCCGGCGCACCGCACAGCGGTCCGGTGCGCAAGGTGGTGTTCAGCCACGACAATACGATGCTCGCCACCGCCGCGGCGGAGGGCCGGATCCGCCTGTGGCGGGTGTCCGACGCGGCCCGGCTCAACACGCTGGCCAGTCCGACCCGGACCGTGGCCGGCCTGACCTTCGCGCGCGACGACCGCCTCCTCGTCACCGCCGGCGGTGACGAGACGATCCAGTTGTGGAATGTCGAGGACGGCACGTGGCAGGAGCCGTTGCTGACCGGTCGCACCAGGGTCGTGTCGGCACTGGCGTTCAACCCCGCCGGTAGCCTGCTGGCCAGCGGCGGCAGCGACGGGACGGTCCAGCTGTGGCGGTTCGCCGACCGGACCCGCATCGAGACGATGCACGCCCATCGGGGATGGGTGCACAGTGTGGCGTTCAGCCATGATGGTGTCTTTTTCGCAACCGCCGGGCAGGACGAGACCCTGCGGGTGTGGCGCGTGTCCGACGGCGCCGAGGTCGTCACGTTGACCGGCCACTCCGGCGCGGTTTACGACGTCGCCTTCTGCTCCAGCGCAGTGATCGCCAGTGCCGGAGCGGACGGGGTCATCATCCTGTGGCGGCCACCCGCGGCCACACCGATCGCCACGCTCACGCCGTTCGACGGCGACGGGTGGGCGACGCTGCTGCCCGACGGTCGCTACAAACTCGACGGCGAGCCCGGTGATGCGATGTGGTGGGCGATCAAGCTATGCCGATTCGGGGTCGGCCAGCTCGACGCTCCCGTGGACCCCACGATCCGGCGGCTGGCTGTCGAGGCGCCGCTGCGGCTGTAGACCCTCATCGCGCGCGTCTGGTGGAGACACCAGCCGTTCCCGCCGGCAGCGACGGCATCGTGGGAAGGGCCTCCGGCCGCACGGGGCT
>JAVHWE010000595.1:0-7448 GCA_032160285.1 Micromonosporaceae bacterium
GCCCCGGTGGCGACGCCGATGCCGACCGCGTCGCGCACGATCGCCCGCCGGGCGGACCTCTGATCGTCGCTCATGCGCGGCAGCTTCGCACGGGCCACCGACATCGTCGCGCCGACAGCCGTTCGGGCCCGTTTCGCCGCCGTTGGGCGCTACGGAGCTGACCGCCCGTTGACATGTGAAGCGCCATTATTGTTAGGTTATGTCCGTTAAATCGACTATCAGGAGGTAATACCTATGGTCTTCCGGCGAATCGTTACCCTGGTCGTTTTCAGCATCGGCCTGGCGTTGGTCGCACCGGTTGCGGCTTCCGCCAACGGATCCACGCAAACCGCCCGTCCACCGGCGCCGTTCTGCGGGTGGCACGTGCCATCACGGGTCACCCTGACGGAGGCCGACAACGGAAAGCAGGTCTGTGTATCCCGTCACGGGACCGTCATGATCAGACTCCGGGTCGCCGGCGCCACCGGTACCGGCCCCGGTCAGCGGTGGTCGCCGATCACGGCGAGCGGACCGTCGTTGCGGGAACAGCCGCAGCCGCTCATCGCGGTGCGTGGCGTGACAACCGCTCGGTACCGGGCCGTCACCCAGGGGCGGACCTGGCTGTCGTCGAGCCGTCCGCTGTGCCGGCCGTCGCATGGTCGTCCGTTCTGCCACAGTCAGGCGGGCTGGCACGCCACCGTCATCGTCCGATAACGCACAGCCGGTGCCGACTCGCCCAGCGGTGAGCCGGCACCGGGACCCGCGGTGAAAATGGCTGGATGGAACCCGTCGAAACCGCCGTCGCGCTGGTCGGCAGTCGATTCCCGGAGGCACCCTCCGCTTTTCTCGGCGGTACCGTCCTCACCGCCGCCCGTACCCCGACGTCTGACCTCGACATTGTCGTGGTGCGTGCCGATGGCAGCCCGACGTACCGGGAGACGGTGCGGTACCGGGGCTGGCCGGTCGAGCTGTTCGTCCTGACGCCGGCCGTGTACCGGCTTCGCGTCACCCGTGAGGTGGCGGCCCGCAGATCTCCGCTGCTGCACCTGGTGGGCCGTGGCATGATCCTGGTCGATCGCGACAACGTCGCCGCCCCGCTCCAGACCGCAGCCCGGACGCTCCTGGCCGCGGGGCCGCCGCGGCCAACCACCGAGGAGGTGGAGGACCGGCGGTACGGGCTGTCCGACACGCTCGACGACCTCATCGGCGTCGCCGACCCCGGCGAGCTGGTGTTTATCGCCGACCGGGCACTCACCGCGACCGCGGAGTTGGCGATCATCGTCGCCCGCGGATGGCTGGGCACCGGAAAATGGCTGGGCCGTCAGCTGGGTACCGCCGACCCGGCGCTGCACGTGGCGCTGCTGGCGGCCTTCCGAGACGCCGTGGCGGGGGACCGGACCGCCCTCGTCGAGATCGTGTCGGCGGTACTGGACCGGGCCGGCGGCAGGCTGACCGAGGGGTACCGCCGCGGGCCGGCGGCCGACGACGACCTCGGGTAAGGCGGGGCGATTGGCGGAAATGTCACGGCCCCGCCCATCCAGGCGGGGATCGGCTCCGAATGCCCGACGATCCGGTACCCGATCGTCCATGGAGGAAGAATGCGTATCGCCAGGGCTGGTGCCATTGTCGGGGCCACCATCACGGCCGCGGCGTTGACCGCCTGCGGTTCAGCGCCGTTCGGTGGTAAGTCTTCCGCGAACCAGCCGGCACCGGCCGCCACCACCGCGGTCGCGATCGCCCCACGCCCATCGCAGGAGCCCCCGTTCGGCGCCGGCTGCGCCGCCGTGCCGACCGACGCGTCCAATCCGGGCAGCTTCACGGCTATGGCGAAGGTGCCGGTGGCGACCGCCGCCTCCGGGAACCCCCTGCTCAGTACGCTGGTTAGCGCCGTCACCAAGGCTGGCCTGGGCGACTCGCTCAACACCGCACCGGACGTGACGGTGTTCGCCCCGACCAACGACGCGTTCAAGAAGATCCCGCCGGCTACCCTCAACGGACTTCTGGCCAACAACCAGCTCCTGACGAGCACACTGACCTATCACGTCGTCGAGGGCCGGTTGGCTCCGGACCAGCTGGCCGGCACCCACAAGACCCTGCAGGGCGACGCCATCACGATCGCCGGCGGCGGAACGGCGTACACCGTCAACGGGGCGCACATCATCTGCGGCAATGTCCAGACCGCCAACGCGACCGTGTACATCATCGACGCCGTCCTGAAGCCCGCGGCCTGATCCGACGCCGGGGACGATTGCGATACCGCCTCTCCTGAACCCTAAAGCGGCATATAATGGGCTTCGTCCGGCCCATTACCCCGTACCCGGCCCAAGATCAGCGGCCGGGTACGAGTCCGTCACAGCAGAAATCAGCCGAAGGCAGAGCCGAACTGATGAAGATCCTCATCGCGGACGACAGTCGGGTGATGCGCCAGATCGTCACGCGTACCCTGCGCCAGGCCGGTTATGACGGTCACGAACTGGTCGAGGCGGCGGACGGCGCGCAGGCCTACGAGGCGGTCATGACCGAGAAGCCCGACCTCGTACTGTCCGACTGGAACATGCCGCAGATGACCGGCGTCGAGGTGCTGCGCAGGCTGCGTGCCAACGGGGAGATGGTCCCGTTCGGTCTCGTGACCTCGGAAAGCACGTCGGAGATGCGCCAGGCCGCCCAGGACGCGGGGGCGCTCTTTCTGATCACCAAGCCGTTTACCGTCGAGACGTTTCGCGACGTTTTAGAGCCCATTCTGGGGTAGCGCCCCGACGACCGGCATTGGCGTCAGCCCTCGCCGCGGTCGGGTCGGATCCGCCGCCCGCCCGGGTCGTACAGCGCACGCAGCGACGCCACCGCCGGGTAGGTCGCCGCGCCGATCTCGACCGTCCACTCGGCACGGTCGAGCCAGTCGGCGTCCAGCGGCTCGCCGGCGTCGACCATGGCCAGCCCGACCGCGCCGCCGAGGGTGAACCCGTACGACGCGGACCGCATGTACCCGACCGGAATGCCGTCGCGGCGCACGACCTCGGCGTGGTGCATCAGCGGCTCGGGGTCGGTGACGAGAATCTGCACCAGTCGGCGGGTCAGCGGCCCGCTTGCCCACTCCGCCATGACCGCGTCGCGCCCGACGAAGCCGCCGGGCTTGTCCAGTACCACGGCGAAGCCCAGGCCGGCGGCCAGCACATGGTCGGTGTTGTCGATGTCATGGCCGTAGTCGCGGTACGCCTTCTCCAGCCGGAGGCTCGACAGCGCCCGGAGCCCGGCGTGACGCAGGCCGACCGCCTCGCCCGCCGCGACCAGCCGGTCGTAGGCGTGCACCGCCTGCTCGGCCGGAATGTACAGTTCGTACCCCAGTTCGCCGATGTAGGTGATCCGCACGCACAGGGCGCGGGCGTATCCGAGGTCGATCTCCCGGACGCCGCGGAACGGCAGCGCGGCGTCGGACACGTCCGCGCCGGTCACCAGCGCCAGCAGCTCCCGTGACCGCGGACCCTGGATGTTGAGCTGCGCGTACGCCCCGGTCACGTCGGTGACGACGGCGTGCGCGTCGCCGACGTGCCGGCGCAGCCAGGTCTCGACGTGGCGGTGCGCGGTGTCCGACGCGACCACCCAGAACTCTTCGTCGGCGAGCTTGGTGACGGTCAGGTCGGCTTCGATCGTGCCGCCCTCGTTCAGCCACTGGGTGTACGTGATGACGCCCGGTTCGCCGTCGACCCGGTTCGCCGACACCCGTTCCAGTACCCGCCCGGCGTCGCGGCCCTGTACCAGGAACTTCGACATGAACGACATGTCGATCACCACCACACCGTCCCGGGCGGCCCGGTGCTCGGCCTCCCACTGCCCGAACCAGTCCGGCCGCCGGAAGGTCAGCGCGGGCTCGACGCCGTCGTGGCCGTACCGGTCCGGGCTTTCCCAGCCGCTGACGTCGCGGAAGTACGGGCGCTGTGCCAGGAGCCGGTGGTGTATCGGGGAGAGCTTGGCGCCGCGGGCGGTCTTCATCGAGCGCCCAGGATAGTGGCACTGGTAGACGGTGCCGAGCGCCTCCACGGTCCGGCGCGCCCGGTACTCGCGGTTGGCCTGGTAGGGGTGCAGACGGTCGATGTTGATGGCGGTGACGTCGATGTCGGGCCGACCGTCCACGATCCAGTGCGCGACTGCCCGGCCGATCCCGCCGCCGGTGAGGATGCCGACCGAGTTCAGCCCGGCCGCCACGAAGTAGTTGCGCAGCTCCGGTGCCTCACCGACGATCGGCTGCAGGTCGGGGGTGAAGCTCTCCGGCCCGCAGAAGTACGTCCGGACCCCGACGTCGGCCGAGATCGGGATCCGCCGCATCGCCTGTTCCAGGTACGGCGCGGTCCGGTCCCAATCGGGAGGCAGCACCCCGAACGAGAAATCCGCCGGTACACCGTCGAGCCGCCACGGCGCGCACTCCGCCTCGAACAGGCCGAGCAGCAGTCCGCCACCCTCCTCCCGGAAGTACCCGAAGGAGGCGGGATCCTCGAGTACCGGCAGCGTCGCGTCGACCCCGTCGATCGGCTCGGTGATCAGGTAGTAGTGCTCGGCGGCCTGCAGGGGCACGGAGACCCCGGCCAGTTCGGCGAGTTGGCGGCTCCACATGCCGGCGCAGTTGACCACGTACTCGGCCTCGATGTCGCCGTACGGTGTCCGGACCCCGGTTACCGTGCCGTTGCCGGTGGTGAAGCCGGTGACCGCGACACCCTCCACAATGGTCACACCGCCCATCCGGGCACCCTTGGCCAGCGACATCGTCACGTCGACCGGGTTGGCCCGACCGTCGTCGGGTACGTAGAACCCGGCCAGTACGTCGTCGACCCGGGCCAGCGGAAACAGCTCCTTCACCTCGCCCGGGCCGATCTCGTGGACGTCCACCCCCTGGTAGGTGTTGAACGCCGCCACCCGCCGGTACTCCTCCAGCCGGTCGGGGTCGGTGGCCAACTCGATGAACCCGACCTGGGCCAACCCGGTGGCCAGCCCGGTCTCGGCCGCCAGCCGGGCGTACAGGTCACGGGTGTACAGCCGCATCCCGGTGGACGTCTGCGAGGTCGACCCGAACGTGACCATCAGGCCGGCGGCGTGCCAGGTGGTACCGGAGGTCAGCCGGTCGCGTTCCAGCAGGACCACGTCCCGCCAGCCGGCTTTGACGAGGTGGTAGGCGACCGACGTGCCGATCACGCCGCCGCCGATCACCACCACCCGCGCCCGGTCCGGCAGGCCCGCGGGCTGGTTCATGGCTGGTCACTCCCGATCCGTTCGCCGTCACTGTCGATGAGCTCGTCCGCGAGCAGGTCCATCAGCAGCCCGTCATGCCAGCTGCCGTCCGCGTCGCGCTCGTAGCGTCGCAGGACACCGACCGGACGAAAACCGACCTTCGCGTACGCCCGGATCGCGGCGGCGTTGTCGGCCGCCGGGTCGATCACCAGCCGGTGATGGCCGTGGTCGACGATCAGGTGCCGGGCGAGCGTGCGGACGGCGTCCGTGCCGAGGCCACGCCCGTGTACCGCCGGATCCAGGTAGATGTCGATGCCGGCGTGCCGGTAGTCCGGCTCGGGCTCGGCGTGCCACTGGATCGCGCCGACGATCCGGGTGAGGTCGTCCATGCATTCGACGACATACGTTTCGGCCGTCGGGTCGGCAAGGTCGTCGGTGACCGTCGCGGTCAGGTCGTCGCCGCCACGCCAGCGGCGGTGCACCTCCGGCGTCGCGCGGATCCGGGCCAGTGCCGGGATGTCGGCTGCGGTCGCCGGCCGCAACCGTACGCGTGCGCCCAACAGCATGGTCATGGTCTCAGACCATACGACCGAGCCCGCGTGAGCGGGTCAGGTAGACTTGGGCGCGCGGCCCGGTCAGTTCTGCCTCGGGCCGCCCTTGATGTCGGACCCCCCACGCGTCGCGGCCGTTGGGCAGCGCCGGGCAGGACGACCCTTCCACCTTCGGAGACTTCATGGCGGCACGCCGCCCTCAAACGATTTCCTCAACACCAACCCCACCCACCACGTTCGCCTCACTCGGCATTCCGGAGGCCCTGGTCACAGTGCTCGCCGCCGGCGGCGTCACCGCGCCGTTCCCGATCCAGGTGGCTACCATCCCGGACTCGCTGGCCGGTCGCGACGTTCTCGGGCGGGGGCGCACCGGCTCGGGCAAGACCTACGCGTTCGTTCTGCCGCTGCTGGCCCGGCTCGCGGCCAGCGGTACCCGCCGGCAACCCGGCCGGCCGCGGGCACTGATCCTGGCGCCCACCCGGGAACTCGCCACCCAGATCGACGCCGCGATCGCCCCCCTGGCGCGGGCGCTCTCGCTGCGTACCATGACGGTTTTCGGCGGGGTCGGTGCCGGCCCGCAGATCTCCGCGCTGCGCGCCGGGGTCGACATCGTGGTCGCCTGCCCCGGTCGGCTCGCCGACCACGTGTCCACCGGCCACGCCCGGCTGGACGCGGTCGAGATCACCGTCATCGACGAGGCCGATCACATGGCCGACCTGGGCTTCCTGCCGGTCGTGCGGCAACTGCTCGACAAGACTCCCCGTACCGGCCAGCGGCTGCTCTTCTCAGCCACCCTCGACGCGGGTGTGGACGTGCTGGTCCGACGGTTCATGACCAACCCGGTCACGCACAGCGTCGACTCGGTCCAGTCGCCGGTCGCGGCGATGTCGCACCACGTCCTGCACGTGCACTCCGACGACCGCCTGCCGGTCCTCGTCGACCTCGCCGCGGCACCAGGTCGGACGCTGGTCTTCACCCGTACCAAGCGGCGGGCCAAGACCCTGACCCGGCAACTCGTCGCGGCCGGCGTACCAGCGGTCGAGCTGCACGGCAACCTGGCGCAGAACGCGCGCAGCCGCAACCTCGACGCGTTCTCCGACGGTAGCGCCAAGACCATGGTCGCCACCGACATCGCGGCGCGGGGTATCCACGTGGACGACATCAACCTGGTCATCCACGCCGACCCGCCGGTGGAGCACAAGGCGTACCTGCACCGCTCCGGCCGTACCGCGCGGGCCGGCGCGGAGGGGACCGTGGTCACCCTGATGACCGACGACCAGGTCCGCGACGTCCGCGAACTGACCCGCAAGGCCGGTATCGCGGCGACGACCACGCCGCTTCGGCCGGGTCACCCGCTGCTCGCCGAGCTCGCCCCCGGCCCGCGTTCGTTCATCGCGCCCCCCGCCAACTCAGCGGCGGCCCCGCCGCCCGACGGCCCGGCCCGTCGCCAGAGCCGCGGCGCCGGGCGGGACAAGCAGCCCCGCACAGCGTCGCGGTCGCATGGCGGGGCGGTTCCCGGCCGCGGCGCCTCGCCGTCACGGTCGGGCGCGCCGCGGGTCGGCCGCTCGGCCGCCACCACGCCGGCCCGACCCACCGGGGCGGCGGCCTTCTCGGCCGGTACCCGGGTGGGCGGCCGGCGCGGCAACCGGTGAATTGACGGCCGCCCGCACGGAGACCGTGCGGGCGGCCGGCCTCGGCCCG
>JAVHWE010000058.1:0-6016 GCA_032160285.1 Micromonosporaceae bacterium
AAGAGTGTCGCACAGTGAGTGCGCTGTGGCACTACGTCGATACGAAAGATGTTGCTGAAACATTCCGCGTCGCGAAGGAGCCCTACCCTCGCGACGGGAGCTGCTGCAGCGCCCAGGTGTTGCCGTCCGGGTCGCTGAACGTGACGAACGAGCCCCACGGCTGCACGTCCACCTCGCTGGCCGGCACGCCACGGCCGATGAGGTCGCGTCGAGCGGCCTCGACGTCCTCGACGACGACCTGGACCCCCTGCTGTGAACCCGGCGCCATCTCGGTGATGCCCGTCCCGAGCACGATCGAGCAGGCCGATCCGGGCGGTGTCAGCTGCACGAAGCGCAGCGCGTCGTTGACCTGATGGTCGTGGTCGGCGTGGAAACCGACCCGCTCCACGTAGAACGCCTTCGCGCGGTCGACGTCGGTCACCGGGATGGCCACAAGCTCGATCTTCCAGTCCATGACCGAAACCTAGCCGATGGGTCCGACATTCGGCGGCCGATGACCTCCGTGCCCACGGTGACGGCCGGGCTCTCGGGCACACTGGGCGGGTGCTGCCGAGCCTCGACCTGACCACGGTGGCGCGGCTGCCGGTGCGGGCCGTGCTGGGTGAGGTGGTGACCGCGTTGCGTGGCGGCGGCCGCGCCGTCCTGGTGGCACCGCCGGGCGCGGGCAAGACCACGCTGGTGCCGTTGGCTCTGGCCGATGCCGTCAGCGGTCGGATCGTGGTGGCACAGCCGCGCCGGATGGCGGCCCGGGCCGCGGCCCGGCGGATGGCATCGCTGGTCGGCGGCCGGGTGGGGGAGCTGGTTGGCTTTTCGGTGCGGGGCGAGAGCCGGGTCGGGCCGTCGACGCGGGTCGAGGTGGTGACGACCGGGATTCTGCTGCGGCGGTTGCAGCGCGACCCGGAACTCGCGGGTACGGCCGCGGTCATGCTGGACGAGTGTCACGAGCGGCATCTCAATACCGATCTCGCACTGGCGTTTCTGGTCGATGTGCACGGCACGTTGCGACCCGATCTGGGGCTGCTGGCCGCATCGGCCACAGTGGACGCCGACCGACTCGCCGGCTGCCTCGGCGGCGGGACGCCGGCACCGGTGATCGCGACCGAAGGTGCGCTGTTCGGAATCGAGACCGTGTGGTGTCCACCCGGTGCGCCGCTGCGTCCGACGTACGGGATGCGGGTCGACCCCCGCCTGCTCGACCATGTCGCGGCCACCGTCGGCCGGGCGTTGCGGGAGGCCGCCGGGGACGTGCTGGTCTTCCTGCCCGGGGTCGGGGAGATCAGCGCCGTCGCCGACCGGCTGGCCGACCGATCGGCGGAGGTGGACATTCTCGCGCTGCACGGCCGGCAGCCGGCCCGGGTCCAGGATGCCGCGCTGGCCGAGGGCGACCGGCGACGGGTGGTGCTGGCGACCGGCGTCGCGGAGACGAGCCTGACCGTGCCGGGGGTGCGGGTGGTCGTCGATGCCGGGCTGGCCCGCGAGCCCCGCTACGACCATGCCCGCGGCCTCGGCGCGCTGGTGACGGTACGGGTATCGCGGGCGACCGCGGCCCAGCGCGCGGGGCGGGCCGGGCGGCAGGGCCCGGGCCGGGTCTACCGGTGCTGGTCGGCCGCCGAACACGAGCGGCTGGCCGGGCACGCCCAGCCCGAGGTGTCGGTGGCGGACCTGACCGGGTTCGCGTTGGAGCTGGCGTGCTGGGGCCACCCCGACGGTACCGGTCTGTCGCTGCCGGATCCGCCACCGCCGGCCGCGATGCGGGTGGCCCGTTCGACGTTGACGAACCTGGGCGCGGTGGATTCGGACGGTCGCGTTACGGCCCGGGGCCGGGCCATCGCCGCCGTCGGTGCGCACCCGCGACTGGCCCGTGCGCTGATCGACGGCGCCCCGGTGGTCGGCGGTGACCGGGCGGCACAGATCGTCGCCATCCTCGCCGACGAGGGGCTCGCCGGGGCGGCCGACGACCTGGTCGCCGGGTGGCGGCGGCTGCGCGACGGCGCCGATCCGGGCACCACCGCCCGCTGGCGCGCCGAGGTGCAACGGCTCACCTCGGCGTCGCGGCCGCCACCCGGTCACCACGCCGCCCGGACCACCGACGCCGCCGGGCTCACCGATGATCTGGCGGCTGGGCTCGTGGTGGGACTGGCCTTTCCCGAGTGGGTGGCCAGGGCCCGCGGCCACGGTACGCGCACCTATCTCATGACCGGCGGTACGGCCGCCGAGCTCACACCCAGCTCCGCGCTGTCCCACTCGTCGTGGCTGGCGATCGCCGTCGCCGACCGCGCCCCCGGCCATGCGGCCGCCCGGATCCGGCTCGCCGCCGCGATCGACGAGGCGACCGCGCGGCAGGCGGCGGCGCCGTTGCTGGTCGAGGCGGACGAGGTCGGGTGGCACGACGGCGACGTGCTCGCCCGCCGGGTGGTGCGGATCGGCGCGATCACGCTCAGCCAGGAGCGGCTCATCCACCCCGACCCGGACCTGGTCGCGCAGGCCATCGCGACGGGCCTGCGTACCGAGGGGTTGAGCCTGTTGTCCTGGCCACGCGAGGCGGCGGCCCTGCGCGACCGGCTCGCGTTCTGCCACCATGCCCTGGGCAACGGATGGCCCGCGGTCGACGACGCCGCGCTGCTGCGGCGGCTACCGGAGTGGCTCGGGCCGGAGTTGGCCCGGGCCCGTCGCCGCGGCGACCTGACCCGTATCGACGTCGGCGCCGCGCTACGCCGGCTGCTCGGCTGGCGGGAGGCCGCCCGCCTGGACGAGGTCGCGCCCGAACGGCTGCCCGTACCGAGTGGATCGCGGATCCGGGTGGACTACACCGACCACCGGTGCCCCGTCCTGGCGGTGAAGATCCAGGAGGCCTTCGGCTGGCGGAGCGCGCCGACGATCGCGGACGGACGGGTGACCGTGGTGCTCCAGCTGCTCTCCCCCGCCGGCCGGCCGGTCGCGATCACCAGCGACCTGCCGTCGTTCTGGCACACCGGGTACCCGCAGGTCCGCGGCGAGCTCCGCGGCCGCTACCCCCGCCACGGCTGGCCCGAGGACCCCACCACCGCGCCACCCGCCCGCCGTCCACCGCCGCGTCGGTGAGATCCGGTGAGATCCCGTGATGATGAGCATCGGCTGGCGGCGCTGGCGGCGGCCGAGTTGACCTACCGCGAGCAGGGTGCCACCCGCGGCGCTCTTCCCGCGGGGTACGACCACGTTCACCGCGACGTGTCCGTCGGGACGGGGCGAGCGGCGTTCGACCGGGCCGTGGACGGGCTGTTCGGGTGGCATATGCACCGGGGCGCCGGGATGGCCGTGGCGGCGTCCGCGCCAACCGCGGCGCCCGGCGTGGTCGTGGCGCTGCGGGTGGGGTTGGGTCCGCTCAGCCTGCTGGTGCCGTGTCGCGTCGTGTACCGCGTCGAGGAGCCCGCCTGCCGGGGCTTCGCCTACGGAACCCTGCCGGGGCATCCGGAGCGGGGCGAGGAAGCGTTTCTCGTGCGGCTGAGGTCCGACGGCGACGTCCGTTTGATCATCACAGCCTTCTCCCGCCCCGCGTCCGTGACGGCCCGGGTCGGCGGTCCGCTGACGCGTAAGGTTCAGGCGCGGTACACCGACCGCTACGTCCGAGCGCTGCGGCGTCTCGGCGGGTGAGCGGTCGGTGTCCCGCGCCCGGCGCGTGTGCGGCTCAGGATGTCTGCACGAGGCCGATGACGTTGCCGTCGGGGTCTTTGACCGACGCGATCAGCCGGCCGCCGAAGTCGGTGACCGCCTGCTGCTCGGCCGCACCGGCGGCGAGCAGCAGCGCGAGGGTGTCCTTGAGGTCGTCGACATGCCAGTAGGCGACCGGCCCGACCATGCCCTTGCCGTGGCCGTTGGGGTCCAGCCCGATCTCCTGGTGCGCGGTGTTGAACTGGACGTAGTACGCCTCGTCCATGACGGGCGCCAGGCCCAGGAGCGCACCGTACAGCGTCTTGGCGGCCGCGAGGTCCTTAACCGGATAGATGATCGTTTTCAAACCTGAGGTCACGGAGAACTCCCTATGCTCGTCGTGTCACATCGGCCCGGTTTCGCCGGTCATCAGCTATGACAGTCCCCGACGAAGGAATGTGACCGATGGACGATCACGACTGGCTGGCCGAGCGGTTCGAGGAGAACCGCACCCGCCTGCGGGCGGTGGCGTTTCGGATCCTCGGTTCGCGCAGCGACGCCGATGACGCCGTTCAGGAAGCCTGGCTGCGGCTGAGCCGCTCGGACGCCGACGACATCGAAAACCTGGGCGGCTGGCTCACCACGGTCGTGGCGAGGCTGTCGCTGAACATGCTGCAGACCCGCACGTCACGCCGTGAGGAGCCGCAGGGCGCGTACCTGCCGGCGGAGGTCGCGGGCCGCGCGGACACGGCCCACCCCGAGGACGAGGCACTGCTCGCCGACTCGGTCGGTCCGGCGCTGCTCGTCATCCTCGACACCCTCGATCCGGCCGAGCGGCTCGCGTTCGTGCTCCACGACATGTTCGCCGTGCCCTTCAACGAGATAGCACCCATCGTGGGCCGCTCGCCGGCGGCGGCACGGCAACTCGCCAGCCGGGCACGTCGCCGGGTCCAGGGGGCCGACACCCCGGCCGGCGCCGATCGCGCCCGCCAACGGGAGATCGTGGCCGCGTTCCTCGCCGCCTCGCGCAACGGTCAGTTCGACGCGCTGCTGGCGCTCCTCCATCCCACGGTCGTGCTGCGAGCCGACGACGTGGCGGTACGCATGGGCGCGGCGGCGGAGGTGCTCGGTGCGTCGGCCGTCGCCCAGACGTTCTCCGGGCGGGCCCGGGCCGCACAGCCCGCGCTCATCGACGGGGCGCCCGGCGCGGTGTGGGCCGTCGACGGCCAGCCGCGCGTCGCGTTCGAGTTCACGATCACCGACGGAAAGATCGCCGCCATCGACATGATCTCCGATCCGGAGCTCATCGGCGGCCTGCACGTGGAGATTCTCACCGACTGAAAGGACACCGACCATGCTCGGACGCAAGACCTACACGCGCGAAGAACTGGACCACAGCAAGGCCGCGATCGGTCAGCAGCTCGAGGCGTACAAGACGCTGGTCGAAGCCGTCGCCGGCGCGACGACCGATACCAAGGTCAACTCCGCCCGGGCCGACTTCGAGGCCCACTTCTTCAACAACCTGACCCTCGCCCTCGACCGGTACTTCGTCCACCGACTCCGCACGGTCACCGGCAAGGACGGCAACCCGCTCAACGAGGTCGAGATGATCTGCGACTCCCTGATGAACAACAACGGCCTCCTACGTGGAACCAACGTGATCAAGTACGTTCCGGACCAGTCGGTCGTGAAGCTGCGCATCGGCGAGCCGATCCGGCTCACCGCGGACCAGTTCGAGCGCCTCTCCGCGGCGTTCTTCGCCGACGTGGAGCGCAAGTTCCGGTAGCTTCGGTCAGCCCTTGACGCCGGTGTGCGCCAGGCCCTCGACGAACTGGCGCTGTGCGATGACGAACACGATCAGCACCGGGATCGCGGTCAGGGACGCGGCCGACAGCTGTACCGTCCACATCGGACCACCGTACGTGTCCACGTACTGGGTCAGCGCCTGTGGCAGGGTGAACCGATTCGGGCTGGACAGGTAGACGATCGGCTCCAGATACAGGTTCCAGCTGTGCAGGAACGTGAAGATGGCGACCGCGCCCAGTGCCGGCCGGGCCAGTGGCAGCGCGATCCGCCAGAAGATGGCGAACCGGCCCAGCCCGTCCACCCGGGCCGCCTCCTCAAGTTCGGCCGGGAGGGCAAGGAAAAACTGCCGCATGATGAAGGTTGCCAGCACGCCGGGCGCGCCGAAGATGGGTACCAGGATCAGCGGCCAGTGCGTATTGATCATGCCCCATCGGTGGAACATCTGGAACAGCGGCACGATGGTCACCTCGCTCGGAATCAACAGTCCACTGAGGATGACCACAAACAGCGCGTTGCCACCGCGAAACCTGATTCGGGCGAACGCGTACCCGGACAGCGACGCGACGGCCATCGTGCCCACGGT
>JAVHWE010000097.1:0-3744 GCA_032160285.1 Micromonosporaceae bacterium
TCGCTGCACGACCCCGACACGGTGTACGCCGGGGCCGAGGACGCCGCGATCTTCCGTTCGACCGACGGCGGCCACGGCTGGGAGGAGCTGCCCGGACTGCGTACCCACGAGTCCGCGCCGCGCTGGCAGCCGGGTGCGGGTGGCATGTGCCTGCACACGATCATCCAGGATCCGACCAACGCCGATCGGATGTTCGTGGCGATCTCGGCGGCCGGCGCGTTCCGCACCGACGACGCGGGCAAGACCTGGCAGCCGATCAACCGGGGGCTCCGATCGGAGCAGATCCCGGATACCGACGCCGAGGTCGGCCACTGTGTGCACCGCATCGCCCTGCACCCGTCGCGGCCGGAGGTGCTGTTCATGCAGAAGCACTGGGACGTGATGCGCAGCGACGACGCCGGCGGGTCCTGGCACGAGATCAGCGGCAACCTACCGAGCGACTTCGGATTCCCGATCGCGGTGCACGCGCACGAGCCGGAGACCATCTACGTCGTACCGATCAAGAGCGACTCCGAGCACTATCCGCCGGAGGGCAAGCTGCGGGTGTACCGCAGCCGTACCGGCGGCAACGAATGGGAGCCGCTCACCACCGGGCTACCGCAGGCCAACTGCTATCTCAACGTGCTACGCGACGCGATGGCCGTCGACACCCTCGAGGACTGCGGAATCTACTTCGGTACCAGCGGCGGCCAGGTCTACTGCTCGGCCGACGGCGGCGACAACTGGGCACCGATCGTCCGCGACCTCCCGCCTGTGCTCTCGGTGGAAGTGCAGGTGCTGCCGTGATCCGGGTGGTGCTCCCGGCGCACCTGAAGAACCTCGCCAAGGTCGGCAGCGAGGTCCAGCTCGAGGTGGCGCAGCCGGTCACCCAGCGCGTCGTGCTGGACGCGCTGGAGGACCGGTACCCGATGCTGCGTGGCACGATCCGCGACCGCCAAACCGGGCAGCGCCGGCCGTTCGTGCGGTTCTACGCGTGCGAGGAGGACCTGTCCAACGCCTCCCCGGACGAGCCGCTCCCGGACCGGGTCGGTACCGGCGAGGAGCCGTTCCTGGTCATCGGCGCGATGGCAGGCGGCTAGCGGACCGTGCCGTCGTGATGGACGCGCGGGCGAGCGGACCGCGGTCGCAGTTCGCGCCGCGGGGTGGTGTGCCGGGCCGCGAGGTTGGGCAACCTGAAGGCATGGTGACTGGGTTGGCGGGACGCGGCTCGCAGGCGGCCGGCGGGCCGGAAACCGACGGGACGGTGACGCAGACGCTGCTGGTGCTGGGCGCCAGCGGTGATCTCACGGCCCGGCTGCTGCTGCCGGGGCTGGGCGGCCTGCTGGCCAACGGTGGGGCTGCCGGGCTCTCGCTGGTCGGAAGCGGCATGGACGACCTCGACGACGAGCACTGGCGGCGGCGGGTCGCCGAGGCGTTCGCGAAGGAGGGCGACGGTGGCGCGCGGACGGCGACGGTGGCGCGGGGTTCGCGGTACGTGCGGGCCGACGTGACCCGCGAGGACGATCTACGGCGGCTGTTGGACGCGTGCGCCGGGCCCGTCATCATGTACTTCGCGCTGCCTCCGGCGATCACCGCGAAGGCGTGCCGGGCACTGGCCGGCATCCCGCTGCCGGAAGGCACCCGACTGGTGCTCGAGAAGCCGTTCGGTACCGACGAGGCCAGCGCCACGGAGCTGAACCGGCAGCTGGCCCGGCTGGTCGGGGAGGACCGGATTCATCGGGTCGACCACTTCCTGGGCAAGTCGACGGTCTTGAACATCCTGGGACTGCGCTTCGCCAACCGTGTGCTGGAGCCGGTGTTCAACGCCGAACACGTCGCCAGCGTCGACATCGTGTTCGACGAGAGTCTCGCGCTGGAGGGTCGAGCGGGTTACTACGACCGGGCCGGGGCGCTCGTGGACATGATCCAGAGCCACCTGCTACAGGTGCTGGCGTTGCTGGCGATGGACGCCCCGCCGGCCGTGGACGCCCGCGAAATCCGCGACCGCAAGGCCGAGGTGCTGCGGGCCACCCGGGTGTGGGGCGACGATGCGGCGGCGTCCAGCCGCCGGGCCAGGTACATCGCCGGAGACATCGAGGGTCGCCGACTGCCTGCGTACGCTGACGAGGCCGGCGTCGACCCGGGCCGCAAGACCGAGACGTTGGCCGAGGTGGTGCTCGCGGTGAACACCTGGCGGTGGGCCGGGGTGCCGTTCCGGGTGCGGTCGGGCAAGGCCCTGTCGGACACCCGCAAGGAGGCGGTCGTCACGTTCAAACGTCCGCAGCGGATACCGGACGGGTTGACCGGCCCGGAGCAGCCCGACCGGCTGCGGATCGGCTTCGGCCCGGACCGGTTGCGCATCGACCTGAACGTCAACGGCCCCGCCGACCCCTTCGTGCTCGACCAGGTGACCCTCGAAGCCGACTTCGGGCCCGGTGATCTGCCACCGTACGGCGAGGTGCTGCGGGGAATCCTGAACGACGATCCCACCCTGTCCGTGCGCGGCGACACGGCGCAGGAGTGCTGGCGGATCGTGGAGCCGGTCCTCACCGCATGGCGTCGCGACGACGTGCCGCTGCTGGAGTACCCCGCCGGCAGCGGCGGACCGCCGGACTCCCTGCTCGCCGGGCCCGAGCCCCCGGCGCCCGAGCGATAGGTGGACCACGTGTACTCGACGCAGATCTCCAGGCACGTGAAGGCCTCACGTCCGGCCGTCTACCGGGCCCTGCTGGATGCGGAGGCGATCGCGACCTGGCGGGTACCGGCCGGCATGCGCAGCCAGGTGCACGAGTTCGACGCCCGCGAAGGCGGACGGTTCCGCGTCTCGCTCACCTACGACCTGCCGACCGGCACCGGGAAGTCCACGCCGCGTACCGATACGTACCACGGCCACTTCGTGAAACTCGTGCCGGACGAACAGGTGGTCGAGGTTTTCCAGTTCGAGACCGCTGATCCGGCGCTCCGCGGCACCATGACCATGACGACCACGCTCACCGACGCGGTCGGCGGCACGGACGTTCGCGTCGTGCATGAAGGGATTCCTGACGGGGTGGCCGCCGCCGACAACGAGACGGGCACGCGGATGGCACTGGCTCACCTCGCCCAACTCGTTGAGGTGGATGAGCGGCCCGGTTAGCCGGGAATCCCGGTACGCCCTGACTCCACTGTCGACCGTCCACGAAAGTGGTACACCGAACCGGTTCTGATCGTTATGAAACGGCCTGACTGTTAACTTCCCTGCTGGGTCTCGATTGACGTTGCCCGTGGCCGTGAGGGAAGCAGGCTGCCATGGTGTATTACCCGTCCGCCCGCCGCACGGCGGCGTGTTTGCGGGTCAGTGTGATGACGGCCTTTGCGGCCGGCGTGCTTGTCATCGGAGCGCCCGCCGCGGCGCGGCCGAACGCCCCGTCCACCCCGACGGCGCCGGCCCCGGTCGGCAACATCCCCGCCGCGACCGCTGTCGGCACCGCCCGCCGACCCGTCGCCTCGCATGCCACCGCAACCGGATCGGCCACGGCCGATACCGCGTCCACCCGTGGGGCGGCCGGCACGGCGAGCCAACGCCCCGCCGCGCGTGTCACGTCAACGGCATCGCCGGTGGCCCGCACCGCGCCGAGCCCGACGCCGACCGGTGTCGCCGGTGGGCGGGCCGCCACGCAGGCCGCCCCGGCCGAGTCGGTGACGGTAGCCGGGCGTGCCTGGAACGACACCAACCGCAACGGGATCCAGGACACCGCCGAGCCCGGCATCGTCGGCCTGCCGGTC